>NZ_JBVPQK010000015.1:0-20921 GCF_058197115.1 Bifidobacterium sp. POST2/T3 (B1) | reverse complement strand
GCATCGGACTGGCAATCAAAAAGCTATAAGTAGCACAAACACGCTCTTGAGTTCTCAAACCACCACCACACCAACAGCTCCAAGCCCTCCGAAGAGTTCTCATCACTGCCGGGCAGCAAGAAGTAAACTTACACGAAGTTGCGTTGTCCCGCAAATTGGCATAGGAAAATATCGAAGGAACCCAATGATTCCGGGGATTCTACGGCGTGTCGATTTCCATCGACATAGTCCCCGTTTCATCGACCTTCGTCAATCCAGGAACCCCGCACACTCTCCAGCGAGGCTCAAACCAATATCTTCCAGTGACTCATATTAGTAGTTTTCGTCGCGCGCAGCATGTATTTCCACCATGCGAATGGGTACGAGCGGCAAGGCAGAACTTGCTTATCAATAAAGCGTTACAGGCACATGGCTTTAACCGTTGCCGCGAACCGTTCTGGTTCATCCCACTGCGGGCAGTGTCCTGACCGGTCAAAGCGGATAAACCGATGCGGGCTCTTCAACCCATCTGCAAACCGCTCAACCAGAGTGCCTGGCAGGTGACGGTCATACTTGCCGCTGATGAAATATACCGGCGCCTCGAAAGAAGTCTGCCTGCTGAAATCAACCTGCTCCAGCTCAGCATCCAAGCGAGCGCGGGATTGAGCCACCCCCTTGGCATGGTTGAGCAGACGCGACCAGTTGTAGTAAGGCGAGCGCAGGTAAGTCATGATCCGTCCCAGGGATCCGAACAGCATGGCAGCCCCGCCACGAGACAGCAACTCATTGATCATCAGCACCATGTCAGCGGTTCCGCTCTCCCTGCTGACGACCGAACCGAGCCGGGGGCCCAAATTCCGTTGCCCCCAATGCCGTCTTAGCCGAAGAGCAGCGCGCATGCTGACAACCTGCCCAAGGCCGATGTAGCAACGAACAAGCGAGGGATAGCGCTTCACCATCTCCAGCCCTAGGACGCTACCCCAGGAATGAGCGATGAGAATCAGAGAATTCTGCCCGTAGGCTCGGAGAAGCTTTAGCACGAACTGGTGAACATCTTCGACCATCGAATCGATGGACACTGCCTCGCCAGGAGCGAAAGGATGGTAGGACAGTCCGCTGCCTCGCTGATCCAGGTTGACGAAGCGGAAATCGCGCTCCAAGGCCGCGTTGTAGCGCATGGTCAGCGGGATGCAGGCATCGCCCGGGCCACCATGGAGGTAAAGGATAATAGGGGTACGGCGAGGAGCTGGATTCATCGAGAAGACAAGGCGTGTACCTCTAATCCACGTCCAATACAAACGTGAATGCGTGGAACACTGAGGATGAACACAGCTTCTGCCTTGGGCCATAATGGAATTCTATCGGAAAACAGACCACACGAATCTCTCATTCGAACAACAAAACGTGCAAGAGAGTAGTCCTAGTTAGTCCCACAACACCAGTCAAGGAAACGACTGCAGCGCCAAAGTAACAGTTTTATACCGCCCACCAAGCCCGCCATTAAGCACTTTTTTCCTCAGAAGGTTGCAGGTATCGACGACATCAATAAGATCTCCATGAACCTTCTAATATTTGAACAGTCCCACCCATTGAAGCCCCACAATTCTTGGAAAATACATGCTGCCTAACTTTACGGTCAGCGTCATAGGCAGCCAAGCATAAAAATGAGGCAACCGTTGAATCACGGTTGCCCCAATTGGGCTTGGACCCACTGATTGATCAGATGTGGATCCTTGGATCCTGAACCCTTACACCATTAGGCTTTGACCTTTTTGCGGCTCTTCGGCTTCTTGTAACGGTCCGGGTTGGCTTTTTCATCACGTCCCCGCTGCACGATCCAGAAGATGAGGAGCGCGGCCACAACTACGATGGCCACATCGATTCCATAGAGCAGTTTCTTCCAAGGACTCATGGAATACCCCAGCCGTGACCTTGGAGTGATTCCATTCATAGCATTTGAATTCACTGTGGCGTAGCCGATGTTGTGTAGGGCCCTCCTCATGGCCATCCGGGCGGTCGGGCTGTCGTAATCCTGTGCAGCGTTCTCCATCTGATTCATGAAGAGATCGTTACCTGCGCGAAGGGTCATATCGCGCAGCTGATGCTGCTTAGTTGGATAAAGATCCGTGATTACTGCGCCTTGGAAACCCCACTCGCCGCGGAGCACATCGGTTAGCAGACCACGATGCGCAAACCCGATCACACCACCGATGCTGTTCTGAGAAGACATGATGCCCGTAGCCGAACGAATGACCTTGGTTGTCATCGTTCCCTTGCTGTCACCAATGTACTTCTCAGTGCTCCTAGCCTCCTTGACGGCAATTTCAAAGGGCTTCAAGTAGATTTCGCGCACTGCTTGCTCATTAGCCCAAGTAGCCAGGTACATATCGCGGAAGGTCTCCTGCTCGTTGAGAGCAAAATGCTTCAAGTAGCTGAAGATGCCCTTATTGCCAGCCCCGCTTATCGACGCTGCAGCCAGCTTCCCAGACAGGAGGCCGTCTTCGGAGTAGTACTCGTAGACACGACCGCTGAAAGGAGACCGGTGAGTATTGACTCCAGGAGCATACCAAGCGTTCAGGCCTGACTGCAGACCCTCCTCGCCCAAGGCCTCCCCCATCTCCTTCAGAAGATTTACGTTCCAAGTGGAGGCTATGACATTGGCGCCTGCCCAGGATGAAGCACCCTTGATGCTCCATCCCATGGCACCGTCCTTATCCACAGTTGCAGGCTTGTCGATAGACGGAATCGCAGCGGTTTGGTAGGCAGCCTTGAAAAGAACCTCAGTGATACTCTTCTTGTCACCTTGCCAATCGATCTGGTCCAGCAATTGGTCCCACTTCTTGCTGTTGTAATCCTCGCCACGCAGGTCGATCAGAGCCAGATCATGCTTGGCTTTGGACTTGGGCTCCTTATCTTGGTAGACCTTGCTGGCCTTGTCATTGCCCAGAACCTTATCGGTATCAGGGTCGAACTTGTCAAACCAAGAGAATTCATCCAGAGCGACCTTTGGAGCCACGCCCTTGCGTCCCTCCGGGGCTGTTGGGAAGGTTCCCTTCCAGTTGCTACGTGAAAGCTGAGTGACACCCTGTTCATCCATGTAGGCGTTCAGGGTCTGGAAGCGATTGCTGGGCGCCTTGAATCCGGCCTTCTGCTCAGGCTTGCCCGTCGGTTCACCCTTGTCGTTGAGCTTGGATTGTGCATCCTTGTCGGACTGCCGTGGATTGTTGCCTTCGTAGAACTGTGTATTGGCAACATTGAACTGGTAGGTGTCCAGGACATCATGAGAATTGTTCTTGAGTTGCAGGGCGTAATTCCCGGCCTCCAGAAGATAGGCACCGGTGGAACCGTCATGATTCTTATGGTGGTAGTCGTAGGAAGCCATATCGTCCTCAGAGAACTTCAGTTTGATCTCCTGTCCAGCACCAGGTTGCAGGAGTTTGGTTTTGGCGAAGGCGCCCAGTTCAGTGGCAGACTTCTCCACGTGATTGCTCCTGTCATAGTCGGTGTAGGGAGCTGTGTAGTACAGCTGGACGGTATCCTTGCCAGCTACCTTGCCAGTGTTCCTTACTTCGACAGTGGCTTCCACCTTCCCGTCGGACACCTGAACATTCTTGAGCGTACGATCGAAAGAGGTGTAGCTCATCCCGTAACCGAAAGGATAGGCCACAGCGCCAGGCTGGGCGACGCCGCCGTTTTCATTCAGCCTGCCGTATGTGAAATCGGGATCTTCGACACTGGCCGTCTCATAATAGCGATAGCCGACGTATATGCCCTCTTCATATTCGACATAAGGGCGATCGATGGTGCCGCGGTTGGCTCCAGGCATGAAATCACCCAAGACCGATTGATCCTTGACCTTAGTGTTGGTGTAATGGTATTCACCAAAATTGGCAAAGGTCGGATCCTTGGTGAAATCGGTTGGATAAGTGTCTGTCAAGCGACCGGAAGGATTAACCTTTCCGCTCAGTATCCTGCCAAGTGATTCAAACCCACGCGAGCCAGTGGTACCGGTCCATACAATGGCATCAGCCTCGAATTCCCCACCCATGATTGGGGTCAGCTCCATAGGATTCGCACTGTTGAGCACCACAATAACCGATGCGCAGTGATCCTTGGCAAACTTGATCGTGTTCTTCTCCGCCGCAGTCAAAGCCAGATAATGTGGAGTTCCATCGTCATACCCCTGCGTGCGTTTGTCGATTCCTTCGGAACCTGAACGCTTGATGAAAACTATGCCCGTTGTGTCCTTGACCTTATCAGCAAGAGGTGTATAGATGCTGGGATCATACTCATCGATATGGGCCGACTTCCCCTTGTCCATGATGGCTTGGACCGAGTTCTTGTCCGCATTCAGTGCCCTGGTACCTGGCGCAGCACCTGGCGACGAAGTCTTAGCTCCTTTCATGGCTTGGACTGTTGCATCATTTACTTTGAAATAATGCTTGAGCCCCTGCTCTGAAGTAACCATCTCCTTGTCCGTCGTAGCCGCTGCTCCACTACCGGAATAGGCTGGATCCATATATCCCGCTCCGAAGGGCGAAACTATACTTTGCTCCTTCAAAGGGAGTACACCATCATTCTTCAACATAACAATGCCTTCATCGGTTACCCTCTGAGAGACGGCATCGCTTTTCGCCTTGGCTTCTTGCATAGAATTGGTGGTCTTGGCGTTGTAAGTGGTGTTCCAGTCTGAAGTCCCCGAGGCTTTCTTTACGACCACATGGCCTCCACCCAGGTAACTGTCAAGCACACTGGCGAAAGAATTGCCGGCCACGGTCAAAGCCACAGCCAAAGCTAAGATGACCACAATAACGGTGATCCATATTCGCTTGAACGTCCGTCCGCTCATCTTCAGTTTCTTTGGTTTTTCCGATTCCACGATTTCTCCTTGCAGTCTCTTCATTGACACTTGGGGAAAGCACCGACGACGGTCATCAGCGATGAGGAATCGCTCAGTACGTTCCCTAACATCTCAGTTGTTTCGAACACGGTCAGAATATCCATCACTTTTCAAGCAATCTTCGGAAAAAGCACAACCTGTCGCTTTGACACCCTAATTTGCTGGCACCTATAGAGGATTCGCATAACGCTTCTGCTGGTGTAGTAGTTTTCTCACAGCAAGCTCCTAGAATTAGGCACGAAAACGAATATTCCGGTCTTATAGCTTGTAATGAGCCGCATCGTAAACAATTAAAATCCGCATAGGAATAGACTCCAAAAGCGAAGCATCCCCAGATGATCCAGATAATACAGGCAACTCGCGTTCTTACTTAATCCTCGTCAATAGTTGCTTGGAATGGCTTGCTCAAGTCCGAAACCCCATTATTCAAGCGGTACGCAGGATTGCATGCCTGCACATCTGGCAAAACCAGTAAAAATAGCTGAAAATTTCTCTCAAAAGAACAGTATTTGATGTTAGAGAAGGCACTACCAACGACCATTTATGCGGCCAATTGAACAGGTTGGTCTCAAAGTGCTGCACATGGAGGTGTAAACACCGATAATACAAACGAAGCAGAACCGAGCCTTTACCAGAAAACTTCGGTGTTTTCTGAACCTGAAGAGAACTTCGAGATAGGTCTTGACCTCTCTGGGAGACTGGCCGGTTAGCCACCGAAGAAGTCGTGGAGAGGGAACACCATGGAAGTCGAGGATCTGACAGTTCTGGAACGGGCATCGCTGCTCTCCGGAAAATCCACTTGGGCGACCCGTGCCCTGAAGAGGGCGGGCATCCCGAGCATGGTCCTGAGCGACGGCCCGCACGGCCTGCGCCGCCAGACCGGATCAGGGGACAACCTGGGCATGGGCAAATCCAAGCCCGCCACATGCTTTCCCACAGCCGGCACTGTTGCCTGCTCATGGGACCCGGAGCTGGCCAAGACCATGGGCCAGGCGCTGGGTAGCGAGGCCAGAAGCCTGGGCGTCAACATGGTCCTGGGTCCGGGCATGAACATCAAGCGTAATCCCCTGTGCGGCAGAAACTTTGAATACTATTCCGAAGACCCCCAGGTAGCCGGTCATATGGCTGCTGGCCTTATTGAAGGCATCCAGTCACAGGGAGTAGCTGCCACCCCCAAGCATTTCGCCATGAACAGCCAGGAGCTGCGCCGCCAGGCATCCGACTCCGTGGTAGATGAGCGCACCATGCGTGAGCTCTATCTGACAGGATTTGAGATTGCAGTGCGCCAGGCTCATCCCTGGGCCATCATGACCTCTTATAACATGGTCAACGGCACCTATGCCAACGAGAATCCCCACCTGCTCAAGGAAATCCTGCGCAAGGAGTGGGGCTTCGACGGCATGGTGGTCTCGGATTGGGGCGGCTCCAACAGTGCGGTCGCTGCAGCCGCCAATGGCTCCTCCCTTGAAATGCCCCAGGCCGGATACGACTCCGTCCGCCAGATAGCCAAGGCCGTGCAGGAGGGCCGCCTGGACAAGGCCGACCTGAATGCCCGGGCCGAAGAGGTGGCCCGACTGGCCAAGCTTACCTATCACTCCGACATGGACCTCGATGGGAACCTGACCGCAGACCAGATACGGGACCACCATCAGGTGGCAAGGAGCATCGCCGAGGGATCCGCCGTCCTTCTGGTCAATCGGGAGGGACGCCTGCCACTGGCCGCCGGCACACGGGTCGCCCTAGTCGGCGACATGGCCGAGACTCCAAGATTCCAAGGATCTGGGTCCTCAAAGGTCAACGCGGCCAAGCAGGAGAGCATGCTGGACCTGCTCAGGCAGGGCAACGGCGACGGCCTGGAGCTGGCCTCCTACAGTCAAGGATATGAACGCCATGGCGAGAAGAACCAATCTTTGATCGACCAGGCCGTCGCTGCGGCCGACCAGGCTGATGTAATCGTTGCCTGCGTGGGCCTGGACGAGCGCAGCGAATCCGAGGGCCTGGACCGTTCCCACATGGACATTCCCAGCAACCAGGTCGACCTGATCAAGGCCTTGGGTGCGACGGACAAGCCTTTGGTGGTCGTCCTGGTAGCGGGCTCCCCTGTCACCACCGACTGGATCGACCAGTGCGATGCCGTCCTCTACATAGGACTGTCCGGGCAGGCTGGAGCATCAGCCACCCTGAACATCTTGACGGGCCGGGTCAACCCCTCCGGTCACCTGGCGGAAACCTGGCCCAAGTCCTATGCCGACTGCCCCAGCGCCGACTGGTACCCCGACCCTGCTCACGAATCGATCTACCGGGAGGGCCCATTCGTCGGCTACCGTTACTACCTGACTGCAGGCGTAGAGGAACGCTTCCCCTTCGGATACGGCCTGTCTTACGCACACTTCACTTACGCAGATCTGTCTGTGGACAACAAGGGAGCCACCTTCACCCTGACCAATGATTCGGACAGGCGGGGGGCCACCGTTCCCCAGCTCTATGTCCAGGCACCCAAGGGTGGCGTGCTCAGGCCAGTCCGCGAGCTGAAAGGCTTCAAGAAAGTCAGCTTGGAAGCCGGTCAATCAACCCGTGTCCGTATCGACTTCGACCAGACGACCTTCCGGCACTTTGACACAGCCAGCAACTCCTGGCAGGTCGAGTCCGGCGACTGGACCATCATGATCGGAGCCGACGCCCGCAACATGGAGCTGAGCGGGCATCTAACCGTCCAGGGCACCGTCGACCCGCAGAGTCCCGACCCTGCCCTGGGCGCCTACTTGACCGGCCGGGTCAAGGAGGTCGACGATGCCGCAGTGACAGCACTCTTCGGCCACCCGGTGGTTCGACAGAGCTCCATCAGTACCTTCGGCATCAACGATCCGCTCTCGTCCTGGAAGGACTCCAGAAGCGCCCTGGCCAGGTTCGTGGCCAACTTCCTGGCCAAGAACGAGAGCCGCCACGAGACCAAGACCGGCAACCCCGACCTGAACACCCTCTTCCTGCTCAACATGCCCCCCAGGGCCATGGCCAAGATGACCAACGGGCTGATCGACACGGCCATGGTCGAGGCCATCGTGCGCATCCCCAATGGCCACCTGTGGCGGGGACTGGGCGGATTCATCGCCGGATTCTTCAGGAACATGTCCGCCAACCGCCGGACCGGAAAGGAGCTCAATCATGAGTGATCAGCACAGCCAGCAGGTCGGACAGCCGACCCAGGGGAAGGCGACCACGGCCTCGCAGTGGGCGATCGTCCGCTGGTGGCGTCGGTTCAGCGACCGGCACACCACCCTGGCCCAGTTCATCGTCTTCTTCATCCTGTCTAATGGGGTCACCGTCCTGCAGCTGGTACTCATGCCCGTGCTCAAGGCCATCTTCAACGGCACCTCCCTTGTGGGCACCAACTTTCAAATCTGGCGCATGGGGACCGTCGGCGGCAAGCCCTACTACCTGTTCGACTATGCGGCCGGGTCGATTGGCCACGGCGGCGGGGGCGGCCTGGCCTACTTCCTCGCGGTGGAGATCACCCTGCTGATTGCCCAGATCATCAACTTCTTCCTCCAACGCAACATCACCTTCAAGTCCAACTCCTCGGTCTGGAAGGCGGCCTTCTGGTACCTGGCGGCCTATGTGATCATCACCATCATCGCTGCGGCGCTTCAGGGCTGGTACAAGGACCCCATCTACGGCTTCTTCCAGCACACTCTGAACTGGGGCAGCCTTGGGACCACCATTGCTGACCTGGTCACCATGATCATCAACTCGGCCATCTCCTTCTGGGTCTTCTTCCCCATCTTCAAGGTCATCTTCCGTCAGGAGCCCACCGAATCTCAGGCGAGCGCCCGATAAAATTCCGGCCCCACTCCCCCAGTCGCCAATGAACCGGCATGCATCGGCGACCAGAGGGGCGGGGCCTTTTCCTCAAACCCATCATGTACAGTGGTCGCAACGGCCGTCGGCGGGATTACGGCAACTCCGCCGACATACCCGCTGACCCATTCTTTTGCGAAGTGATCGTTCATGACAGTTGACCGACCGGCCTCCACGAGCCAGCCCGTTCTCACCTTCATTGTCCCTGCCTATAACATGGCCCAGCATCTGCCGACCTGCCTGGATTCACTCCTAAGCCGGGAGGGGGACGACCTGGAGATTATCGTGGTCGATGACGGATCCACCGATGCCACAGCGCAGGTGGTGCAGTCATACCAGGCACGCCATCCACACACTGTTCGTCTGATCAGACAGACCAACAAGGGCCACGGCGGCGCAGTCAACACCGGCCTGGCAGCCACCCGGGGGCGCTACGTCAAGGTGGTCGATGCCGATGACTGGGTAGATCCGACCTCCCTGGGTCTGGTCCTGGACCAGCTGCGCGACCAGTCGCGACGTACGAATCCGGTGGACATGGTGGTCACCAACTACGTCTATGAAAAAGAAGGCCGCAAGCATAAGCGAGTCATCAACTTCCGCAGCGTCATGGATCCGGGGCAGGTGCTGGACTGGAACCATCTACGGCGGTTCGGGCTGGCCCAGTACATGATCATGCATGCCCTGATCCTGCGCACCGAGGTGCTCCGCCAGGCCCGCACCCACCTGCCCGAGCACACCTACTACGTGGACTTCATCTACTCCTATCAGCCCCTGCCCTGGGTGCACACCCTGCTCTACCTGGACACGAATTTCTACCGCTATCACACCGGCCGCAAAGGCCAGTCGGTGCAGACTTCGATTATGATCGCCCGAGTTTCACAACTATTGCTGGTCAACGGGCTCATGGCGGATTCCACGCCTGACCCGGGGACGGTTCCCCGTGGACTTTATCGTTATATGATCCACTATTTGTCCATCAACTGTGTGGTGACCTCGGTCTTTCTGATCCTCTCTCGCAAGCCCAGCAACTACAGGAACAAGGACATGCTCTGGAGCAGGCTGGAGCACCGCTCCCCTGCCATCGCCTCCGATGTCCGCTCCACCCTGCTCTGCCGGATGATCAACATGCCGGGCAGACCGGGCCGCCTGGCCATCCGCCTGGGTTATAAAGCCGCCGAAGCCGCCATGGGCTTCAACTGATCGCCCTCCCTTGGCAAGAGCACGCATAGGCTGAACCAATGATGCTCGGTGCGCAGGGTCATCTCGCCCTGATAGCGGTGGACTATGTGCCGAATGGACTTGACACCATACCCATGCAGACCATCGTCGGTCCTGGTCTTGGTGGTGGCCAGCTCGCCATTGCCTTTCCAATTCAGGGGCGAGGCGAAATAGTTTTCGATGCGAATCACGACGAACTGTCCTCGAGCATATAAAGCCACCTTGATCAGGCGGCGGTCGGGCTCCTTGACCTTTCTCAAGGCCTCAATGGCATTGTCCAAGGCGTTGCCGAAGAGAGTGGAGACATCCATGGGCGACATCCCCTCCAGGAGCGAGCCATCGGCCACCATGGTCAGGGTGATCCCCTCTTCGGAACAGATGCGCTCCTTGGTTGACATGACCACGTCCAGAATGGGGTTACCAGTGTGCTGCTGCGACCCGTACCGTCCGACCGCAGCCTCCAGCTCCTCAAAGTCCTGGGACTTACGCTCTGGATCCATCTGCGAGCGCAGGGCGGCGATCTGATGCTTGAGATCGTGTGCAAGCCTACCCATAGCCTCAAGATTCTCCTTGGAGCGCATGTACTCCCGATGCTGGCTGTAAGCCCGGGCGTTAATGGAGGCCAGCTCGGCGCTGGTATGGCTTTCCCGCAGCTGCTCCTGCTGGGCGTAGAGCATGGCGAACCCGCACAGATCCACCAGAGTGCGGATATAGAAGACCTCCAGGCCAACCCGACCGGAGAAGGGGGTATTGGTGGAGACGAAGCTCAGGTTGGACATGGCGAAGGTGACCACTGCGATAACCGCGGCTATGAAGACGCTGCGGCCAGGCACGGAAGGCTGGGCATCGGCGAAGTTACGTCGCTCAGCCACCCAAGCCAGCAGCCCTACGCCGCCGTAGATCAACACCAGCAGAATCAGTGAGGCTGGGTCGTACAGGCTGTGACTGGATGGCCGCATGAAGGAGTCCAGCTGCCAATGCAGGGAGGCGATCAGCTCAGCCAGGACGAAGGCGCGGGCCAGCAGATAGGCCCCATCCAGCGCACCCAACCCTGAAGCCAGCATAATGATGGCGTACATGCAGACCACAGCCAGGCACATGCTGATGATCCAGAAGGCGATAGGCAGGGTGCCAGCCCAGTACTGAACCACGATCAGCACAGCCAGACCAGGCAGAAGGACCGCCACCATCCGCAACCGAGAGATCCTCGGCCCGATGGCCAACAGGTAGACCAGGCAACCCAGCCACTCACTGATGGCTGTATAGAGCCGGGAGATGTCAGGTAGGGCATTGAGGATGTGGGTGGTGGTCATGGCCGACCTGCCACGTAAGCGGTAAGGGCCGTCATAAAGGACTTCTTGCGGGGCCGGCTGACCCGCAGCCGCTGACCGGTAGACATAATGCAGTCCTGGTCCTCCATGCCCGTCACATGGGCCAGATTGACCAGGTAGCAGGAGTTGGAGCGGAAGAATCCCCGCTGGTCCAGCTGTCCCTCAAGACTCTTCAGCGTGCTGTTCGTGGTCAGCGAGGAATCCAATGTGTGGATGACGCTGCTGTGGCGGACGGATTCGATGAAGACGATGTCCTTGAGGGGAATTCTGGTGGATCGGGCGCCCTCGGTAATCAGGATGGACAGGTCCACGCGGCCGCGCACCTGGGCGATGGACCGGTCCAGCTCCTGGGAGAAAGCGAACCAGGGCAGTGGTTTGAGCAGGTAGGAGAGTGCGCCTACTTCATAGCCGTTGATGGCGTACTGGGGGGCGGAGGTGATGAAGACGATGACCACCGACTCATCGCGGGCACGCACCCTGTGGGCCACTTCAATCCCGTCCATGGGGGTCATCTGAATGTCCAGAAGAAGGATGTCATACACAGGCCTATAACCATCTGCAAAAGCCTTGCCATCGGTGAAAACGCTGACCGTCAGTTCCTCCTGACGTTCCTTGCGGTAGCGGCTCAGGTAATTGACCATGGTTCGACAGCTGATGGAATCGTCATCCACCACTGCGATTCTGATCATCCTGGTGCACACTCCTTACCCCGTCGGCCAAGGACCTACGGCCGCCGTTATCACCGTTCTTCCATGATATCGAAGATGCCCGCATGGCAGACCGCGATTGTCTGAAGCCGAACTCGGACAAACATGGTTTGAACTGTTCGCTTTTTGCCTTGCGAATCAATTCTCACTTGTGGACAGGAACGATTAGAGTCGAAACATGTCTACCTTCGCACCCTCTTCATCCTGGAAACCCTCCACCTGGCTGGCCCGCCTGATGCTGCTGATGGCCGCAGCCGCCTGGGGAGCCGGATACACCTTCGAAAAGGTTGCCATGGAGACTCTGACCGTACGCTGGCTGATGGGCATTCGCATCCTCTGTGCCATTGCCATCATGACGCCCTTTTTGCTGCCACGGCTGCGTAGAACCGGGGCCATACACACCTTGGTACCGGGGCTGATACTGGGGGTCAGCTACTGGGCGGCCTTCAGTCTGCAGATGATGGGACTGACCACCATCGCCCCAGGCCGCAATTCCTTCCTGACGGCCACCTACTGCATCTTTGTGCCCTTCCTGGTCTGGATCATGGCCCGTCGACGACCCGCCCTGCGCCACTTCGTCGCAGCTGCCATCTGTCTCCTGGGTGTGGCTCTGATCTCACTGCCGGCCCACGGCGGGGGACAGGGGCTGTCTTTGAGCACTGGTGACCTGCTGACTCTGGCCGGCGCGCTGCTCTATGGTGTCAACCTGGTGATCACCGGGTTTTTGACCAAGAAGTTCGATGCCCCCACGCTGACATACCTGGAGCTACTGTTCGGCGGTATCCTCTTCCTGGTCTGCGCGCTGATCTTCGATCCTTTGCCCAGTGCGGCCGACTTCACACCATCGACCTTGGGCTCCATGATTTATCTGACACTGATTTCGACGCTCATGGCCCAGAACTTCCAGAACATCGCCTTTTCCAGGGTCCCCGCCGCCCAAGGTTCACTGATCCTATGCTCAGAGAGCTTATTCGGCATGCTGGTCTCGGTCCTGGTCCTGCACGAGGAGCTGACGGCCACCCATCTGCTGGGCTTCGCCATCATCTTCACCGCCATCATCCTGTCCGAGGTCAGGCTTCACCCCCGCCGGTCATCGGCGGATTCCTCTGCACCTGTGTCTTCCTCCCGGTAGGCTGTCCCAGGCAAGAGGTCGTAGGGCATCTGCCGCTTGATCAGATAGAAGACCAGCAGGAGCAGGGCCAGGATACGCGTTGCAATCTGAACGTTGCCGGTCCATGGGCCGAAGACAGCCAGGATAATCGCGGTTCTGAACAGATAGAAGAGGAAGCGGGACCAGCCATGCCGCTGCTTGGTCTCGACGGTCATGTGGGTGAAGGTGGCGCCCAGCGTTCGTCCCCTACGGGGCAGAGGGATAAGCAGTTCGAAGATCAGCAGCATGACCAGATCCACCACAGTCCCGAACACGTCCAGAGCGGATGGGGGGATCAGCAGCCCGCCAAAGCGGTAGTGTCCATCCAGTTGATAGGTGCCCAGGCGATGGACCGCATAGGTCACGCCCATCCCCAGGGACATGGACAGGATGGTGGCCAGGAGCAGATCCAGAGCCAGAGAGACGGCACGGTGTATGAACCCTGGGTTGGTGACCAGCTGGGCGGCGTCAGCCTGACGGGTGGGAATGAGTTTGTTGGCAACCATGGCCACCAGATAGCCGATTATTGCGCCAGAAGTGTTCCAAATCAGGTCGTCCACGTCGAAGAGACGGTAGGCACAGCCGACGATGCCGAAGACCCCGGTCAGCTGGGCCGTTTCGATGAAGAGGGAGACCAGGAGAGCTACAGGCAGGGCCAGGATGAAGCGCCAGCGGAAGACTCGACCCATGATGAAGCCCAGGGGCAGGAAGAAGGCCACATTGAGCAGGATCTGCAGCATGGCCATCCGACCGCCTGTGCTCAGATCGGTCAGGAACTGCAGGGGATTGAGCTGGGGGCTCAGATGATGGGTGGCGCAGAAGGCGGCACGGTCGTCGGGCATGGGCCAGAGGGTGAAGAAGACCAAGGCCAGCAGGTATAAGACAGTCAGGTAGGCCGCCATGGCTGCTGTCAACCGGAGCCGGTGATACCGGTTGTAGATCAGGGCAAGAATGGGCAGGGTCAGAATCAGCGAGGCCAAGGGCCAAAAGACCAGAGATATGCCAAAGGAGCCGCTGAAGTAGTCCAAGTATGTCGAGAGCACAAATCCAGTCTAAATCGCCCTCGGGCCTATCGACCGATTGACTGCGCCGACGAGGAGTTCAGTCGTCGCCCAAGGTCACGTGGATGCCACCTACCAAGGAACTGACCAGGTTGTAGAGGAAGGCGAAAATGGTGACCAGAACCACTACTATGACAATCTCGAAAATGGAGAAGATGGTCACCGAACTCAGGACCGTCCCCAGGCTCAGCACCTGGCCCAGATCGAAGCCGCCCGCGTCCAGGCCCGTTTTGGAGATGACCTGAGTCAGGTTGTCAAAGAGCCCCATGGCGTTGAGCAGGAACCAGAGCAGGGCAGCAGCCACCACCTGAATGATGCCCCCGGCGATGGCCAACAGGAAGGTGACCTTGGCCACCGACCAGGGCTCCAACCGGGTCAGGGACAGCTGCATGCGCCGGGCCCGAGGCACATGAGGACGCGCCGCCGAAGCCGAAGCCGCAGGCCGAACAGGACGGGATGAGGATACCTTGACCGGACCGGTAGCCGAAGCTGTGGTTCTTGCGGAACGTCCCGATGCCGTCCTGCCGGCTGCAGGAGCCGGGGGAGTGGCCGATGCAGTTCGACGGGACTCGCCTTGTGCGGATTCATCAGCCTTGGTCTTCCCCTTTTGGGACTTACCAGCACCCTGCTTGCCGGCCTTGACCTGCTTCTGATCATCCTGGCTCATCGGCACTCCTTGATCCTTGCGTTCAATAGCCCGCGCATACCGCCGCTGGGCCTGCATGACTTCTTACGAGGCTACCAGTCTTGTCAGACTGGTAGCGGACCAACTCAATCCTCCTGGGTCAGGCTCTGACCGTCGCCGGTTCCGGTGGTGGCGATGGGCTGATCCTTGGCTGCCAGGGGAGCGGCGGGAGCCAGATCAGTCTGATCGGCATCCTCTTCCTGGTCGTCACGTTCAGCATTGCGGGCGATGGAGAGAATCTCATCACCCTTGTCGGGCTTGGCCAGGGTGACTCCCTGGGTGTTGCGACCGGTCCGCTTGACCTCGGCCACATCGGAGCGGATGACCTTGCCGGACTTCATGATGGCCATGATCTGGTCGTCCTCATTCACCACCAGAGCACCGACCAGGGATCCCCGGCCTTCCACCATGGCGATGGCCTTGACACCGTAGCCGTTGCGGCCCTGCAGGCGGTACTCACTCAGAGCGGTCCGCTTGGCAAAACCCTCATCGGTGACCACCAGTAGGTCATCCTCGGAATCCTTGGCGATCACGTCCATGCTCAGCAGTTCGTCGCCTGGGCGGAACCGCATGCCCTGGACGCCGGCTGTCTGCCGTCCCATGGGCCGCAGGGTGGAGTCGTCGGCCGAGAAGCGCACGCTCATGCCCTTGCGGGAGACCAGGATGATTTCGTCATCGGCATTGCAGAGTGCTGCACCCACCAACTCATCGCTCTGGGGCACCTCTTGTCCCTCCTCGTCGGTGACGGTGCCCAGCTCCATCAGTCGCACGGCGATCAGACCGCCCTGACGGGGCGAATCATATTCGTCCAGGCGGGTCTTCTTGACCCGTCCCGTCCGCGTGGCCAATACCAGATAGTCCGCATCGTCATAGCCGTGCAGGGAAAGGACCTGTTCAATCCGCTCGCCTTGACCCAACTGAAGCAGGTTGGCTACATGCTGTCCCTTGGAGTCGCGGGAGCCCTCAGGCAGCTCATAGGCCTTAAGCCGGTACACCCGGCCCTTGTTGGTGAAGAAGAGCAGCCAGTTGTGGGTGCTGGTCAGGAAGAAGTGGTCCACCACGTCATCCTCACGCAGCCTGGCTCCGCGGATGCCCTTGCCGCCGCGGTGCTGGGCCCGGTACTCATCGGCCTTGGTCCGCTTGACGAAGCCGGAGTGGGTGACGGTGACCACAACCTGCTCGTCGGCGATCAGATCCTCCACGTTCATCTCACCCGAGTAGGGGACGATCCGGGTGCGCCGCTCATCACCGTACTTGTCGACGATCTCGTCCAGCTCATCGCCCACGATGGTGCGCTGACGCTCGGGATGAGCCAGGATGTCGTTGTAGTCGGCGATCTTGCGCATGAGATCCTCGTGCTCGTCCAAGATCTTCTGCCGTTCCAGGGCAGCCAGACGACGCAGCTGCATGGCCAGGATGGCATCGGCCTGGACCTCGTCCACATCCAGCAGCTCCATCAGGCCAGTGCGGGCTGTTTCCACGTCCTTGGAAGCGCGAATCAGGGCAATGACCTGGTCAATCATATCCAGGGCCTTCAGATACCCCTGCAGAATATGGTCGCGATCCTCGGCCTCGCGCTTCAGGTAGCGGGTGCGCCGCTCGACCACGTCCAGCTGGTGGTCCACCCAGTGGCGGATGAAGGCGTCCAGACTCAGGGTCCGGGGGACTCCGTCCACCAGGGCCAGCATGTTGGCCCCGAAGGTTTGCTGAAGCTGGGTGTGCTTGTAAAGGTTGTTGAGGACCACCTTGGGCACGGCATCGCGCTTGAGCACCAGGACCAGGCGCTGGCCGGTGCGGCCCGAGGTTTCATCGCGCATGTCGGCAATGCCCTGGATCTTGCCGTCGCGCACGGCCTCGCGGATGGAGGAGGCCAGCCGGTCAGGGTTGACCTGGTAGGGCAGCTCGGTGACCACCAGGCACATCCGTCCGCGGATCTCCTCGGTGTTGACCACGGCCCGCATGGTGATCAGGCCTCGTCCGGTCCGGTAGGCCTGCTCGATGCCCTTGTGCCCAAGAATGGTGGCACCGGTGGGGAAGTCAGGCCCCTTGATGATGGCGATCAGGGCGTTGAGCAGTTCCTCCTTGGAGGCCTCAGGATGCTCCAGGGCCCAGTGCACACCCTTGGATACCTCGCGCAGGTTGTGCGGAGGAATGTTGGTGGCCATGCCCACTGCGATGCCGGCTGATCCGTTGACCAGCAGGTTGGGGAAGCGGGAGGGCAGAACCGTGGGCTCCTGGGTCTTGCCGTCGTAATTGGGGATGAAGTCGACCGTATCCTTGTCGATGTCGCGCACCATCTCCATGGCCAAGGGGGCCATGCGGCACTCGGTGTACCTCATGGCGGCTGCCGGGTCGTCGCCGGGGGATCCGAAGTTGCCTTGGCCGTCCACCAGCGGGTAGCGCATGGACCAGGACTGGGCCAAGCGCACGATGGTGTCATAGATGGCCGCATCGCCGTGGGGGTGGTACTTGCCCATGACGTCACCCACCACGCGCGAGCACTTGTTGTAGCCACGGTCGGGCCTGTATCCACCGTCATACATGGCGTAGATGACCCTGCGATGGACCGGCTTCATGCCATCGCGGACATCGGGCAGAGCCCGCTCCACGATCACGGACAGGGCATAGGACAGGTAGGATTCCCGCATCTCCTGCTGGAGGTCAATGGGCTGAATCCGCTCACCCTTAAGGAGGCCGTAATCGGTATTGTCCATCTCCTGGGGGCTGAGCGGCTCTCGAGACCCGTCGGGCAGGTTGAGGCCGTCTTGGTCCGGGCTGTTGTCGTTGTTGTTATCGTCTGCCAAAATCGATCCTTAGCTCAAATGTTGAAAAGGGGAGGCGTCCGCGTCTCAGGCGTCGATGAAGCGGGCGTCGTGGGCGTTGCGCTGGATGAACAGACGCCGGGGTTCGACCTCGTCGCCCATGAGCATGGTGAAGGTCTCGTCGGCCTGCTCGGCGTCATCGATGCGGATCTTCTTGAGGATGCGATGCTCCGGGTCCATGGTGGTCTCCCAGAGCTCCTGGTAGCTCATCTCGCCCAGACCCTTGTAGCGCTGGATCCCTTCGCCCTTGGGCAGCTGCCGACCTGAGGCCTTGCCCTCGGCCAGAACCCTGTCGCGCTCGGCGTCGGTATAGACGAAGCTGTGGGGACCCTTGGTCCACTTGAGCCGGTAGAGCGGGGGCATGGCCACGTAGACGTAGCCGGCCTCGATCATGGGCCGCATGTAGCGGAAGAAGAGGGTCAGATTCAGGGTGGCGATGTGGGCGCCGTCCACATCGGCGTCGGCCATGATGATGACCTTGTGGTAGCGCACTTTGTCGATGTTGAAGTCCTCGCCGTACCCGCCTCCTACAGCGGTAATCAGGGATTCGATGGTGTCGGACTTCATCATACGGTCCAGGCTGGCCCGCTCCGTATTGAGGATCTTGCCACGCAGGGGCAAAATGGCCTGGGTCATAGGGTTGCGCCCCTGTATGGCCGAGCCGCCTGCTGAGTCACCCTCCACGATGAACAGCTCACACTCTTCGGGGTCGCTGGACTGGCAGTCCTTGAGCTTGTCGGGCATGCCGGCCGTCTCGAAGATGGACTTACGACGGGTGTTCTCGCGGGCCTTCTTGGCCGCGATCCTGGCGCGGGAGGCCTCCATGGCCTTCTGGATGATGGCCTTGGCCTCGCCTGGGTGGGCGTCGAACCAGTCGCTCAGCCTTTCGGTCATGACCCGCTGAACGAAGGTCTTGGCCTCGGAGTTGCCCAGCTTGGTCTTGGTCTGGCCTTCGAACTGCGGGTTGGTCAACTTGACGGAGACCACAGCGGTCAGCCCCTCGCGCACGTCGTCGCCAGAGAGGTTATCGTCCTTGTCTTTGAGGATGTTCTTGTCCCTGGCGTAGCGGTTGATCATGCTGGTCAGAGCCGCGCGGAACCCCTCTTCGTGGGTGCCGCCCTCGGTGGTCGCGATGGTATTGGCGAAGGTGTGGACCGACTCAGAGTAGGCTGTGGTCCACTGCATGGCCACCTCGGCGGAGATGCCCAGCTTCAAGTCCTCGGCCTCGAAGTCGATGACCTCGGCCTCCACAGGCGTGGCCTTCCTGACCTTGACCAGGTAGTCCACATAGTCCTTGATTCCGTTGGCATACTGGTAGCTGACGGACTGGCCCTTCTGCTCCGGGGTCTGCTCCTCGCCCGCCACCTCGTCGCCGGCCTGGTCGTTGGGACGCAGGTCGGTCAGGGTGATTCTCAGGCCCTTGTTAAGGAAGGCCATCTGCTGGAAACGGCTGCGCAAGGTCTCGAAGTCATAGACCGTGGTCTCGAAGATTTTGGGATCGGCCCAGAAGGTCACCGAGGTGCCGGTGCTCTCATCCGGCCCCATGGCTTGGTCCTTGGACAGGGGAGCGGTCGGCTTCTGGTTACGGAAGTTCTGATGCCAGTGGTAGCCCTGTCGACGCACTTGGACATCGATTCGGGTGGACAGGGCGTTCACCACGGAGATGCCCACGCCGTGCAGACCGCCCGAGACCGCGTAGCCGCCGCCTCCGAACTTGCCGCCGGCATGCAGCTTGGTCATGACCACCTCGACACCGCTCTTGCCCTCGCCTGGCACCTCGTCTACAGGGATGCCACGGCCGTTGTCGTCCACTCGGATGCCGTTGTCGGGCAGGATGGTGACTTCAATATGGTCAGCGTACCCGGCCAGAGCCTCGTCGACCGAGTTGTCGACGATCTCGTAGACCAGATGGTGCAGGCCTCTGGGGCCCGTCGAGCCGATGTACATGCCGGGACGGACGCGGACCGCCTCCAGCCCCTCAAGCACCTTCAGATCGCTGGCATCATAGTGCTCGGGTGAAAGCGAATCATCCAGCTGCGCATCGTCCAGCTGATCCAGCTGATCCTGGCCCGTCATGCCATCATCCTGAGGCTTGTCCTCCTCGTTTTCCCGGCCCTCTTGCGGGGTCCGGGACGGGTCAGTATTGAGATCTGCCACGGATAGTCCTTTCTGCACCCCCATCGTCGGCCACTGACGACAAAGCAGCTTCCGTTCGTGGTCGAGCGGGGGATTGACTCATGGTCACCAGGTTCCAAATCGTCCATAAAGGGGCCTTGGAAGCGTTTGACCCTATAACCTATAGAATACCAGCGCTAGGGGACTTTAGGCTTACAGAAAGCTGGGAAGACGGTATTCGCAGATTATGGGTTCACCCGTAGGTGTCACGCACGCCTCGGCCGGGCGGATCGAACCGCGAACGGCGAAAGCTGTAGTTGTGGGGGCCGGTCACCCGGATCTGTCTGACCGGCATGCCCAGCCGCTTGGCAATGGTCGCTTTGAGCTGGGGAACCAGGTAGGTCAGCTGAGTGGCCCAGACCGTGGTCTGCGCCTGGATGATCAGTACGCCTTCCTGGTAGGAGACCACTCTCGAATGGGCGGCAATGCCGGGTCCAACTACACCGTCCCACTGGTTGCGCAACCGAGCAACCTTCAAATGACTGGTCCACCCGCTCCCAGCAGCAAGGCTGGTCACCACACCTCCCAGTTTGGCTGGGTCGCGGCCCGGCTTGCCAAATGCATACCAGGCCTTACGGGAGTTGTCCTCCCGCTGCCGACGAGTGGCCGCCCGGCGCGTGCAGCCCTCGAAGACCAGGGCCGGCAATCGACGCTGATCCAGGTGCAGAGTCTCAACCATGGGGGCCTTCATGACAGGTCGTTCCCCTCCGATCCATCCGGCATATCAGAGTCCTCATGAGCCGTCCCTCTGGTTCGACGCAGGTCCTGCATGGCACTGGCAATGGCTGGATCCTGGGCAGCCGGATCAGATGGCTGCACAGGCCTCAGTCGGGACACATCCACCAGCCTGGCACCCTGCAGGGAGGGAATATCGCTGTCGGCGGCCACAGTGATCAGCACTTGGCTCTGCTGACGGGCAAAATCCAGAATCTGATCCCTACGGCCCCGATCCAACTGAGCAAAGACATCATCCAGAATGACGATGGGCTCCAGATCGCGACGATCCTTGACCACCTGCAGCAGAGCCAGCCGCAAAGC
>NZ_JBVPQK010000014.1:0-22423 GCF_058197115.1 Bifidobacterium sp. POST2/T3 (B1) | reverse complement strand
CTGTCATAGTCAACTCCTTGTTGATATGGTCAATGGCGCTTCCTCACACCACTGTCACTTTCAAGTATAGGGGGCGCGTTACCACGGGAAACCGAATCGCGACGTGAGCTATATCACACTGCACGAAGACTCGCAATGGGCGTCACAACAATATCTTGCGAGCAGGCCCGGCACACCGCCTGAGTCCCGATCCGTTCTGACGGTATGGCCGACTGATCGCCAAAGATAGTGGGCGATCCAGCGGGAGCTTCATCTGTCAGCTGATGACTGCCCCTGCCCGGGATCACCCTCCCAGGCCTGCCGCCAACGGCGGTCTTCTTCATCCCATTCCTTGTTGCGGCGCTTGGCGATCTTCCAGGCATCAAGGGCCTCCTGCCTGCTGCGGTAGGGGCCCATCCGCCTGTCCTGCGGAGACAGCTTGCCCTGCTCGGGCCTGCCGGTGACAGTGTTGAAGTACCAGGCCGGTTGCTCCTCTTGGGGATCCATGGCAATCACTCTTTGAAGGCGTTGGTTACGGGCAGCCGGCGGTCACGGCCGAAGGCCAGGGAGGTGACCTTGGGCCCCAGCGGGTACTGGCGCCGCTTCCACTCGGCCCGATCCACCAAACGCATGACCGTGTCGACCGTGTCGGGATCGAAACCGTCGGCCAGAAGGTCGGCCCGACCATGCGCATGCTCGATGTATGCCTCCAGGACCTTGTCAAGCAGGCTGTAGTCAGGCAGGGAATCAGAGTCCTTCTGCCCTTGGCGCAGCTCGGCCGAGGGCGGCTTGACGATGGAATTAACCGGGATGGGCTCACGTTCACCCCGTGCATGGGCCTGGGCGTTGCGCCAGCGGGCCAGCTGCCAGACCCGGGTCTTGAGCAGATCCTTGATGGGCGCGTAGCCACCGACCGCATCGCCATAGATCGTTGAATAGCCGCAGGCCAGCTCGGACTTGTTGCCGGTTGCCAGTGCCAGAAGCCCCTCGGCATTGGCATAGGCCATGACGATGACCCCGCGTATCCGGGCCTGCAGATTCTCTTCAGCCACCCCTTCCAGATGCAACTGCCCTTGGAAGGCGTCGAATTCAGGGCCTATGGCTTGCACCACGTAACGCACGCCCAGACGCTGGGCCAGGTCAGCAGCATCATCCCGGGAGCCCTCCGAGGAGTAGCGGCTGGGCATGGAGATGCCACGCACGTGCCCCCCTCCGCAGGCATCGGCGGCCATGGTGGCCACCAGGGCCGAGTCGATCCCGCCTGACAGCCCCAGGCAGACGCCCGTGAAATGGTTCTTGGCCATATAGTCCTTTAAACCCAGCACGCAGGCCCGATAGGCCTCCTCATCCCCAGGCATCTCTTCAGCCATGCAGGATTCACTGGGCAGAGGCCGCTCCCCTGGTGCAGGCAGGGTCCAAGTCGACAGATCCTGGACGAACCTTGGCGAGCGCTCCAGTAGAGTGCCATCCTGGTCCACCACAAAACTGCCTCCGTCAAAGACCAGATCGTCTTGACCACCCACCTGGTTCAGATAGAGCAGAGGCGCGCCGACCTGCTTGGCCCGACGAGTTGCCAGCTCGTAACGGACGTGCCCCTTGCCCTCCTCGAATGGGGAGCCGTTGATGGTCACCAGGAGGTCGATGTCCCGGTCAGCCAGGTCGCTGATGGGATCGCCATCCTGCCAGATGTCCTCGCAGATGGCCAGCCCTATCCGGTGCCCCTGCACCTCCAGGACCACAGTCCTATCTCCCGGGGTAAAGATCCTGTACTCGTCAAAGACACCGTAGTTGGGCAGGAAGTGCTTGTCGTAGCCAGCCTCGACCCGACCCCGATGCAGGACCACCAGCCGGTTGCGGGGCCTGTCCTGATCCGTGTCAGTGCCGACGGTTCCCACGATCACATAGAGATGGCCCAGACCCTGCTCCTCCAGCTCCCTGGCCAGACGGTCGGCCCGAGACCAGGCGGCCCGACGGAAGCTGGCCCGGAATGCCAGGTCCTCGATTGGGTAACCTGTCAGGCTCATCTCGGGAAAGACCACCAGGGTCGCCCCCTGCTCAGCTGCCTTTCGGGAGTAGTCCATAATAATGTTGGCGTTGCCGTCAAGATCGCCCACACAGGTGTCGATCTGAGCCAGAGCCACCAGCAGATCGCCATCCCGCCGCGGCTGTTCCTCTTGTATGCCCATACCCATGATTCTAAACCGTGTCAGGGCCGGCCCACGGGCAGACAGTCCCGAATAGGGAGCGATACAGAAAAGTCGGGATTGCGGACGCCTCAGACCTTATCGGCACCAGCCTTACGGGCGGCCCGACGCACCAGTACCGAGGCGACCAATCCCAGGAAAAGCAGCAGGACTGCAAAGCCCATGGCCCACTGGGCACCTTGGGTAAACCCCTCGGTCAGGGCGTTGGTCACCTGAGGTCCCAGGACTCCCAGTCGGCCCCGGGTGCCCTGGGCCCGCATGCCGACAATGGCGTTTCCGGCTGAAGACTGGACAGATCTGACCAGGCCATCGGCCATCTGTGCCGAAATCCCCTTGAGTGCTGTCAGATGCCTTGGCAGCACCAGACTCAGAGCCAGGGAGAGGGCAGAACCTGAGACTGCAGCGCCCAAGGCGGTCCCCCACTGGCGGATGGTGGACTGGGTGGCCGAAGCCTGGCCGGATTGGGCCACCGGAACACCGGAGAGCACCAGGCTGGTCAGCTGTGCCGAGGCAAAGCCCAGACCGGCACCGTAAATGATCAGAGTCAGGGTCATGGGCCAGACCGGTACCGACCCACGCATGAGCAGAATGGACAGGGCCACGCCGACAATCTCCATCAGCAAGCCCGTCTGCACCGTGCCGCCGGCTCCCAGACGGGCTGAGGCCACCCGGGCCAGACCGCCCGAAACAACTGACCCCAGGGCCATGACACCCAGGATGGATCCGGCCCCCAGGGGGCTCAGGCCCCTGGCGTTGATCAGGTAGAGAGGCAGGATGAACATGACCGCGAACTGACCAGCGTTGACAATGGCGGCCGTGAGATTGCCCCAGCCGAAGGTGCCAATGGCGAACATGGACACGTCCAGGATGACCATCTTGCCCCTGCGCGCCCTGGCCAGCTCGATCAGCGCGAAGGCGGCCAGCAGAGCCAATCCAAGGATCAGACTGACCGGAACCGGCGACAGGGGTGCCGATGCAGACCAGTGCAAGGGCCCCAGTTCAAGTGCAGCACGGGGGCGCCACCAGCCGTAGGTCTGCCCCTCGATCAGCGCAAAGACCACCAGGGCCGATCCCAGGGCCGAAAGAAGTATGCCCTTCCAGTCGGCAAGCATCCCCCAGCGGTTGTCAGTCTGCCCGGGCGCTGACTTGGTTTCGGGCACAAAAACTGCAATGGCCACAAGAACAATCAGCCCCAAGGGCAGATTGACCAGGAAGATCCACCGCCATCCGATGGTGCTGGTGAAGACCCCGCCCAGGAAGGGGCCGACCGCCGCAGCGGAGGACATGACGGCCCCCCAGATGCCGAATGCAGTAGCCCGATGACGACCCCGGAAGGTTGCGGACACGGTGGACAGGGTGGATGGCATGACCAGGGCGCCGCCGATTCCCTGAACAAGTCGCGCCAGAAGCAGCAATGTACCGGAGGATGCCGATGCGGCGAAGACGGATCCCAGCACGAAGATGACCGTGCCCACCTGCAGAATCCGCTTGCGCCCGATCATGTCCCCCAACCGACCGGAAGGCAGGAGCAGGGCCGCCAGGACGATGCTGTAGAGAGCGGTCACCCACTGGGCTTGAGCCAGGTTGATGTGGATGGCAGCGATGATGGAAGGAATGGAGACGTTGACGATGGACGAATCCAGCACAATCATGGCCAGACCCAAGGCCAGCACCCAGAGAGCACGCCAGGGCGGTGCCGCCTCCTGAGACTCCTGGCTGCCTTTCTGACTGCCCTTCTTCACGTCTATGCTTGCCGATCCGGTCATCAGATCTCCCCTCACCATGGTCTGCGATTTTTTGCGACTATACGTCGCTAAAACCAGCCTGGCAAGTTCACTCAGCGCGGACAAGCCGCAGGCTAAAGAGGCTTTGGCAGCTTGGCTCTGTTGCAAATAGGCCATATCATATGTCCCAAGACCGGCCGAACCCGATTCACAATCGCAGCACCCGGCTGGCCAGACCAAGGAGGACCATGCCCAGGATTCGCGAATCCACGCTCCAGGAGCACCGAGCCAAAACCCTGGACCGGATCATCGCCGCCGCCGAGGCCATCCTGCGCACCGGCGGACGCGACCAGCTGACCATGGCCGAGGTGGCCCGACGAGCCAATCTGGCACGGAATTCCCTCTACCGCTACGCCCGAGACGCCGATCAGCTCTGCGACATGGTCATGGAGCGGCACCTGCCTGACTGGGGTCGTGCCCTGGACCAAGCCCTAGGCAAGGCAGAAGACCCGCGCCGAACAGTCGAGATTTGGACCCGCACCAATCTGGAGCAGGCCGGACTGCACGGACACGGTTGGCTGATGAACCTCTACGCCGAGCAGCACGACGAACAGCTACGTCAGGCCCTGATCTACGGGAGCACCTCGAATCCACATGAGAGCGCCCCAAGGAGCGATCGGTCCACAGACCGGCAGGTCCAGGCTCTGCTGGACTTCCACCGGCAGGTCAACCAGCCGCTGATCCAGGCTTGGACAGCCCTGCGACCAGCGGATCCGGCCATGGGCGTGGAGGTGACGCGAGGCATTGTCCAATCCGGTATGCGATTGATTGATGCCCTGGACCAGGAACTCGCCCCCGAACAACGGCAGAAACGACTGACCACAATCATCGAGAAAGTGACCGCCTGTGCTAAGGCCGTCACCGCCACCCTGACGGAAGGACCTACATGCGCCTGATCGGCAACATCTGCTGGCTGCTGCTGGGAGGACTGGCCATCGCACTGGCCTGGACACTGGTGGGCATCGTGCTCTGCCTGACCGTGGTGGGCATCCCCCTGGGTCTCCAGGCCTTCAAGATGGCCAGACTCACCCTGACCCCCTTCGGCAGGCAGGTCATCTATGGAGGCGGGCTGGGATCCTGGCTGGCCAACCTGCTCTGGATCATCCTTGGCGGCTGGTGGCTGGCTCTGGCCTATCTGGTGGCCGGTCTGGTCACCATGCTGACCGTGGTGGGCATACCATTCGGCCTGCAGGCCTTCAAGATGGCCCGCCTGGCCCTGATGCCCTTCGGGTCCTCGGTTCGCGTCGCCGTCTTATGAAAGGATTAAGGACATGAGCACAGTCATCATGCATACCTCAGAAGGCGACATCCGCCTGGACCTCTTTGACGATCAGGCCCCTGAAACCGTAGCCAACTTCCTGGATCTGGCCGCCGGCCGCAAGGACTGGACCGACCCCGAGACGGGCCAGAAGCGTCAGGATCCCTTCTATGACGGGCTGACCTTCCACCGGATCATCAAGGACTTCATGATCCAGGGCGGCTGCCCGCTGGGTACCGGCACAGGCGGTCCCGGTTACGAGTTCGATGATGAGATCGATCCCTCCCTGACCTTTGAGGAACCCTACAAGCTGGCCATGGCCAATGCGGGGCTGCGCCGGGACCCCGCCACCGGGAAGACCCACGGCACCAACGGATCACAGTTCTTCATCACCACCGTGCCAACCCCTTGGTTGAACGGGCACCACACCATCTTCGGCCAGGTTGCCGACGAGGATTCCCGGAAGGTGGTCGACAAGCTGGATGCCGTGGCCACCGACTCGGGCGACCGTCCCCTGGAGCCGGTCTTCATCAACAGCGTCGAAGTCCTCTGAGCCGGGCCGGGGATGGTTTCGAAAAAGACATCCAGCAGATTCCAGCCCGGCACACGCAGCTACACCATGTCCCGAATCAGGAGCGCGGAAACATCAATAGAGCGCCAGGTCCGGTCCTACCTCTTCTCGCGTGGTCTGCGGTTTCGCAAGAACGACAAGAGGTACCCGGGCCATCCTGATGTGGTTCTGCCCAAGTGGCGAGCCATGGTATTCGTCAATGGCTGTTTCTGGCATATGCATGAGGGGTGTGCCAAATTCTCCCTTCCCAAATCCAATGTGGAGTTCTGGACCACAAAGCTGACAAGGAACCGTCTACGGGATCAGGAGCAACGCAAAAAGCTGAAAGCCATGGAATGGCGGGTCTTCACTGTCTGGGAGTGCCAGCTGGATGCCCACCATACTGAGGAAACCCTGCAGAAATTGTATTAGGCCATCACAGCAGATGGCGATCCAAACGAAGGAGTCAAGGATGAGCAGATTGAACGGCAAGCGGCAAGAGGCTGAGCAGAAGGGCATGCGGGTCAACTTCGCCATTCTCGGTGCCGGAAGGATAGCCAACGCCCTGGCCAAGACGGTGGTGATGATGGCTGGGGATCAACGGTATAGCCACCTGGTGGCCCCCTATGCTGTGGCCTCCAGGGATGGGGATCGTGCAGCCGCCTTCGCCAAAAAATATGGATTCCAGCATTCCTATGGCTCCTACCAGGAGCTCCTGGATGATCCCCAAGTGGATCTGGTCTACATCGCCACGCCTCATAGCCTCCACGCCGAGCAGGCCATCGCCTGCATGAAGGCCGGAAAGAACGTGCTGGTCGAGAAGTCCTTCACCGCTAACGCCGATCAGGCCAGGCGGGTCATGGAGACATCCGAGAGCACCGGCCTGCTCTGTACCGAGGCCATCTGGACCAGGTATATGCCCTCGCGCTCCATCATCGACGACATCATTTCCTCGGGAGAAATCGGCACAGTCAGGACCGCCACCGCCAATCTAGGTTACGTGACCGTAGGCAAGGCCAGAATGACCGATCCGGCCCTGGCCGGCGGCGCTCTGCTCGACGTGGGCGTCTACCCTCTCAACTTCATCGACATGGTCATGGGACCCAAGCCCATTGAACGGGTCTGCACAGATTGGGTCCGTAGTCCGGAGGGCGTGGACAGCCAGAACTCCACGACCATTTTCTACAAGGACGGATCCATGGCTGCGGCGACCAGCTCCATGGTCTCGGACAGCGACCGGACCGGCAGCATCTGGGGAGACCGGGGTTACCTGCAGTGCGCCAATATCAACAACGTGGAGTCCATCGACCTGTACGACGGGGACCACAAATTGAGGAAGAGCTACCCCATTCCCGACCAACTGACCGGCTATGAGTACGAGGTGGCCAGCGCCGCACAGGCCATCCTTGACGGCAAGACTGAGTGCACCCAGATGCCTCACAAGGACACCCTGCGAATCATGGAGCTCATGGACTCCCTGCGTCGCCACTGGGGGCTGGTCTACCCCTTCGAATCATGAATTAGCAGTGCGAATGGGGGCTGATGCCGCAATCATCACGGCATCAGCCCCTATTCAGATCATCCGGAAAAACTCTGCTTCATTCCTTTCTTACAAAGGTCACCAAACGCTGGAGGATGACGAAGACCAGAATCATCAGACCAACCACGATGGTGACAGCCTCGGCTGGGACGCCGAAGTCCGAGGTCAGAGGGTCAATGATCGAACGGACTAGCGCACCTATGACGGAGCCCAGCACGTAGCCGTAACCTCCGGTGATCAAGGTGCCGCCGATGACCACCGCCGCCACAGCGTCCAGTTCCCAGCCGACGCCCATGGTGTTCTTGGCTGAACCGATGCCAGCGACATAGACGATGGAGGCAATGGAGGCCAGGACAGCCGAAGTCAGGTAGATGACATACTGCGTCCGCTTGACCGGAAGGCCCATCAGCTCCGCCGAGGACCGGGAACCGCCGATGGCGTAGATGGTACGGCCTGTCCGCGTCTTATGGAGGATGACATAGCTGACTGCCACAACCACCAGGGCAATGACCACGCCGAAGTTCAGCGAAAGGTCATTGGAAATCTTCGGATTGTCGATGATCTTCAGGCCCTCACCACCTATCCAGCTGAAGTTGTTGTTCTCCGGCATATTGAGCGAATCGGTCGAGATGATGGAGGCTATGCCCCTGGCCAGGAACATGGTGGACAGCGTGGCGATGAAGGGCTGCATATTGAACTCTTCAATAAGCACGCCGGCCAGAAGTCCGAAGACCGCACCGATGGCGATCATGATGACGATGACCAGCGGCGCTGGTACGCCGGCAATCATGAGCTTGACACCGACCACGCCGGTAATGGCTACTATGGCCCCTACGCTCAGATCAATGCCGCCTGTAAGGATGGGAAAGGTCATGGCTACTGCCAGGATCACCAAGTAGGCATGGTCCATGAACAGGGAGGACATGAACCCCAACCGAATATAGGTGCCGAAGAGCACCTGGCCCATGATCAGCATGAGCAGGAAGATGACCACGGCAGCTACTGTAGGAATGGCCCTGGGGCTCAGACGGAATCCTGCTTGTCTGCTTGCACTCTTTTTCATCATGCCACCACCTCTGCAGACTGCCTCATAGCTCGCCTGCGTTTGAACTCAGCGACCGCATTGTGCACCTTGGGCGCCTGCATAACGCAAATGATGATGACCACCACAGCGAAGAAGGCTGGCGTAGCGGCTGAATCAATACCCAGGGTAATGATGGTCTTGCGAATCATCGCGATAATCACGGCGCCAAAAGCGCTTCCCAGCAGCGAGAACTTGCCGCCCAGCAGGGAGGTACCTCCAATGACCACAGCCAGAATGGCGTACATCTCAAGGTCCTGACCGGTCTTAACCACGTCGACCCTCATCACTGATGCAGTGGCGAAGAGTCCTGCTACAGCCGCCAGCAAGCCGGAGATGGCGTAGACCAGGAAGAGGATTCGCCGGGGCTTGATACCGGTCATTCGGCTGGCTTCCTGATTGATGCCCACCGACTCAATCATCATGCCGGCGGCCGTTTTCCTCATCAGAAGGCCGACCAGACAGACGATGATCACTGCTATGACGAAATTGGCTGGGATTCCCAAAATGAAGCCATTAGCCATCCAGCGCAATGGACCGCTTCCGGCTACGCCTGAAGCGTCGGCATTCTGTCCGTTGGTGATGACCTTGGCCAGTCCTCTGCCTGCCAGCATCATAATCAGCGTAGTGATGAAAGGCTGGAGTCCCAGAATGGAAACCAGGGCGCCGTTGATGCAGCCCAGAACCAGGCCTACGGCCAAGGAGATCAGGATGGCCAGCCATACGTTCACCCCGCTGATCAGCATCTGCATAGCTGCTGCTCCCGCCACAGCCATGACTGAGCCGACCGAGAGGTCAATGCCTGAGGTCGAGATGACCAGGGTCATGCCGGTAGCAATCATCAGATATCGCGCAGACTCCTGAATCATGGTGATCAGAGGTCCTGCCAGACCGCCTGTACGCGGATTGTAGGACAGGCTGAGAAAGGAATGATCGACCATGGTACAGACCAGAATCAGAGCGAGGAAGGCGACCACGCTCCAAATCAGCTGATTGCCAAATATCCGGCGCAAGAAGGATGGACCTTCATCCTCCGATTGCTTCTTAGCGGGCTTGTTCATCTTTCCTCCTTTCCTTTAGATTGTCCAGAGACCGAGGTGTTGGCTATGTCTTCCACGATGGTCTGCTGGGAAACCGTATCGTCGTTATTCATCAGGTCGATCTTGTGACGGTCCTTGAGAACGGTTATCTGATCAGAGAGACGGACAACCTCATCCAGCTCGGATGAGATGAAGACCACACTCATGCCCTGAGCGGCCAGATCGAGCACCGTCTGCTGAATCTCCGCCTTGGCGCCGATGTCGATTCCTCTAGTCGGCTCGTCCAGGATCAGCAGCTCCGGATTCGTGGCCAGCCACCTGGCCAGAAGAACCTTCTGCTGGTTACCTCCCGACAGGTTCTTGATCAGTCTGTCGGGATCAGCAGGACGAACATTGAGCTCCTTGATGTACTTGTCGACTATCCGGTCGGCTTCCTTCCTGGGAATCGGCCTGAACATGCCTCGGGTGGCTTGAAGGGCCAGAATGATGTTCTCCCTGACTGTCAAATCTCCGATGATGCCTTCATCTCTTCTGTTCTCTGTGGAGTAGGCGATTCTGTTCTTCAAAGCGGTAGCCGGGCTGTCGATCGAGATTTTCTTCCCCTCAAAGGTGTATGTCCCCTTGTCAGGCTTGTCTGCTCCAAAGAGCAGACGGCCGATTTCGGTTCTGCCGGAACCCAGCAGGCCAGCCAGCCCCATGATCTTCCCTTTGTAAAGATCCATGTCGAAGGGGAAGATGGTGCCCTTTCTTCCGAAACCACGAACGCTGGCCAGTGGCCGATCCGTTGCCGCCTGGGGTGTCCCTTTCCTTGACTTGGTCCCGATTAGCGAAAGCTCATCGGCGTTCTTGCCGATCATCTTGGTAATAAGGACATCGCGAGGCATGTCCTTGACCATGGTCTCCTCGACGAATTTGCCATTGCGCAGAATGGTCATTCTGTCGGCAATCTCGTAGACCTGATCCAGGAAGTGGGAAACGAACAGTATGGCGATGCCCCTGTCCCTGACCTTGCGCATGATCTGGAAAAGATCCTGAACCTCATTGGCATCCAGCGAAGATGTCGGCTCGTCCAGGATCAGGACTTTGGCATCGATGACCATGGCTCTGGCGATGGCCACCAGTTGCTGCATGGCTATGGATATCTCATTGAGCGGAGTGTGGGGATCCAGATTCGTCAGGCCCATCTGGGCCAGAAAGCCTTTGGCTGCCTCATGGGTCTTACGCCAGTTGATGCCCAAGTGCCCCCTCTCCTCGTGCCCAAGCATGACGTTTTCGCCCACGCTCAGGTTGGTGCACAGATTGACTTCCTGGTAGACCGTGGCGATGCCGGCGTTCTGCGCATCAGCTGTGCCGTTGAAAATCCTGTTCTGGCCGTTGACGGTAATGGTTCCCGCATTGATTTTGTATACCCCGGTGAGCGCCTTGATCATGGTCGATTTGCCTGCGCCATTCTCCCCCATGAGTGCATGAACCTCACCGGGGAACAAACGCAGATCGACATTGTCGAGCGCCTTGACACCAGGGAATTCAATGCTGATTCCCTTCATGGAGACCAAGGGTTCTTCTTTTGTCATTGTCTTGCCTCATCCAAACTGAATGCTGATCGAAGGGCGGTACCGCAGCCTCAAGGCCCTTTCCCACCCATGAAAAACGGCGTACCGCAACCTTCTCGGGTGCGCCGTCCTGCGTCCTATACGATCAGCGATATATCAGTACGCTCTGGAATCGATGACCTTCTTGGCCTCATCGGCGGTGAAGACCTTCGAATCAATGACGATGTTCTTCTTGACCTTCTTGCCGTCCAGGTAATCCTTAACGGTCTTGGCGGTCGTTTCGCCGAAGAGCGGGTTGTACTCGATTACCAGTGACAGATCGCCGTCGATTAGTGCCTTCAGAGCAGGCTTGGTGCCATCGATGGTGATGATCTTGACTTTGCCCTTAAGTCCTGCAGCATCAACAGCCTGTGCAGCGCCCAGGCCCATCTCATCGTTCTGCGAGAAGATGAACTGGACATTCTGGCTCTTGTACTTATCCAGCAGGCCTGCCGTGACGGTCTTGGCCTCGTCAGTGGACCAGTTGGCTGACTGGCTCTCCAGAACCTTGATGTTGCCACCAATCTTGGAATCCCAGCCCTTTTGACGGTCCTTGACCACCGACAAGCCGGCAGGCCCCTCCAGGATCAGGCCATTGGCTCCATTGGCGAAGTTCTTGTTGACGAACTCCGCCGCCTGCTGCCCTGCCCACTCGTTGGAAGGCCCGATGTGGGATGCGACCAAGCTCTCGTCCTTGGTCTGCACGTTGCGGTCGACGAGGAAGACCGGAATCTCGGCCTCCTTTGCCTTCTTCAGAGATTCGTCCCAGCCGCTGTCCTCGGTGGAGGACAGGACGATGGCGTCCACCTCATCATTGACGAACTTGTTAAAGGCCTGGATCTGCTTCTGCTGATCGTTGTTCTGAGTCGGCGAATAAATCATGTTGAATCCGGCGTTCTTGAAGGCCTTCTTCAGATCGTTCTCGTTGGCCGTGCGGAAGCCGCCCTCGGGACCTACTGCAACAAACCCGATGGTTTTCTGCTTGTCACCGCCCTTGCTGGAGCTGGATCCGGAGGACCCGCAGGCTCCCATGGCCAGGACCGCAGCCGAGGCCGTGGCGATGGTCAGCACCGTCTTCAGTACCTTGTTCATTGTTCTCCTCCTTGAGTAGTCAGCATCGAGGCCACAGCATTATGATCACCGATGATGACATCCACGATTTTCAGTATCGTTTTTCCTCTTGCCGAGCTCAAGGCGCAGTGATAACAAATCGATAACAGTTCAGCCACATGAAGAATCAGCCACAGCCGACCCTGCGCGTTCACGGCTTTTATCTGCCGCTGGTGACCGTCTCCACCTGGGAATCAATGATGTACCACATGCCTTCCAGAGCCCCGGAAAGGCAGTGAACGATGCCCGAACGGTCCAAGGCGATCAGACTTTGCATCTGATTGACCTGCCCTGCAGCCAAGTCCGTGGTCCCGGCCGGCAGATGCTGGACCATCTCCGGCCCGGGAGCGATCTGGGAATGGCCGCCCGCCTCCATATCGCCGTCCTTGTAGACCAGGGTGTTGTCGTTGTAGAAGGTCAAGGCCTTGATGTCCCGATGTCGGGCGATGACCTGGATCTGGTCGCTCAAGCCCTTCGGCCGCTGATTCTCGCCTCGGACGATTCCAAGCATGACCAGGGTGCTCATACCCTGCAGGCCGTCATCGAGCACCAGGCATAGACGCTGCCCCTCAGGTGCCACAGCTAGGGCAACCACGCGCCGCCCATGCAGCCAAGGCAGGTTGAATTCCAAGGCACCCGGCTTGCCTGTATCGACCAGAATGGCAGAATCACTCTGTCTGACAGCCCAAACCTCATCGGTGAAACTGCCGGCTATGGCAGTAATGGGTGTGTCGGCAAACAGCTTCCCACAGGATGAGGCATCGGGCTTAAGACAAGTCACCAGACCCTGATCGGACAGCAGCGCACCACCATTGGAGGAAAAGACCAGCCCCCTAGGCTCATGGAAGACGGGAGGCTGACCGACCCTGATCAGGTTCGAGGAGTTGAAACCTACAACCCCGCTGCTGCCCAGGCTGTAGATGCGGTTAGAAGTTTGCCCTGAAGCCATGGTTAGGTCATCGTCCGCGTGGGAGTAGTCAATCCCTGCCGCATCGACCACGCGCAGATCAAACTCGCCATTGCCATCGCCCAGCAGCATCCTCATTTGATGAACCAGCATGGCTTTGTTCTCATTGCTCAGGGAGGCGAAGGAAGTGCTGACCCTGATCTCCATGCGCCCCTTGACCTGTTGCACGGCATCCACTGCCAGGGAGACCTTGGCAGTATTGAAGTTTGCCACGGAATCACCCAGCCAGGCCGGAGGGCCCTTCAACAGCTCTTTTAGGGCCAGGGTTCTCCAGTTTCGCCAGCCGAACCAGCGGTTGTCAGGGACAGGCACACCCTTGGCAAAGGGGAACTGATAGATAACTACCTGACGATAGACCTGCAGGAAGTCATCCGAAGAGATCACTATCACCGCTGGAGCCTTGCTAATCCGCCATTGGCCGCGAACTTTAGCCAGTTCAAACCGGTCGGTCCTATCCACTGAGCCGGCATCCTGGTCGGTGGCGGAGAATATCCCATGGGCATCCAGTGATCCGACGCACTTGGTAGTCAGGTCGAGGGCAGCCGTCTTCCCACTGCCCTCGCCATCCACACGGTCATAGACGGGGGATTCTCTGTAGATGGAGACGGATGCATTGAAGTCCCAATCCGCAAAGGCCCGTTTAGTCATATATGACTTGGCGACGGCGAAGCCATCGCTTTGAATACCGGTAGGCAGAGCTGCTATGAAGCCTCTGACGATGCTCTCTGGTCCCGCTCCGTCCGCAGGGCCCTCCGGGGAGGAGAAGACGCGATGGGGCTGATTCTCGATGGGACTGAGTTGACGGACTGATCCGGAGGTAGGTAGCCCGAATGGATTGGCGCATCCTCCGGCGATCAGTGCAGCCACCATAGCGACACACAGACCGAGCACCCGCACAGGATGAGGGGTACTAGCCCAGCGGAACTGTCTGAAAATACTCACGATGCAGCCTCTTCAAAAGAGCCTTCCACATCCAGACCTTGGCCAAGCTGAAACCGGACCGGAACGCTCCCCTTGTCCAGCTGCTCGGAGACATTCCGGGGCAGGGTCAGCAGAAACCAAGTGCCTTGCCCGACCTGCGAGCGCACCTCCAGCAGGCCATGCATGAGGTTGGTGTTGTCCAAGGCTATAGACAGCCCCAGACCCGTACCGCCCGTCAACCGAGACCGTGAGGGATCGGCCCGCCAAAACCGTTCGAATATATGAGTCAGGTCTTCGGGTGCAATGCCGGTTCCCCAGTCACGCACACTGAACACCACAGTGTGCTCCGATGCAGCCAGCCGCAGCTGCACGGGATTGTCCTCGGCGAAATCGATGGCATTGTTGACCAGGTTGCGCAGAATTGAAGAGCAGCGGCTGGCATCGACGGTCATCATTATCTTGTGATCGGGAAGGAGCGCATTGACAGAAACCCCCCTCGTACGGGCTATCTGGGCGACCTGCTGGACGACATTGCGCACCAAGTCACAGGCGTCGCACAGGTCTGGATTCAGGGAGGTCTGGCCAGCCTCGTATCGGGAAATTTCGAGAAGATCCTCAAGCATGCTGGCGAAGCGCGACACCTGCTTGTCCAGCAATTCCACGGTCCTGCGCTTGCTGGGATCCAAATCGTTCCGACTCTTGAAAAGCAGGTCTGTGGCCATGCGGATGGTGGTGACCGGCGTCCGCAACTCATGGCTGACGTCTGATACGAATCTGCGCTGGTAGGCCTCGGCTTCCTCTAGCTGGCCGATTTTCTCATTGATGGAATCGGCCATGACGTTGAAGGAACGCTGCAAGATGCCCAGCTCATCGGTACGGTCCTCGGTGACACGGATGTCCGACTCCCCCTGAGCCAACCCTTTGGCGGCCCCTGCCACCTTGGTCACCGGGCGGATGACGGAATGCAAGGCCAGGAACACGATGATCCCCATCATGACGCTGGTTACCACGCTGACCGCAAGAAGGGCCATCTGCACGGAGAGGACGGACCGCTGTTGGTCTGCGAAGGAGTAGATGGCGTAGAACTCGATTCCGCCTGTGGTGGCCGGCCTCAGCATGGACCCCATGACGATGCCTGGGATTGGGTACTGCCCCTTGTCGGCCGTATTGATCATCTGCGAGTAGGAGTGGCTGCCATTGGAGACGACAGCATTCCTGATTTCTGGGCTGATCAGATCGCTGTCCCCCGGGGCCGTTGAAACAGGGACGAACCTGCGGGCCGTGGAATCATCCGGCCAGATGAAGACCCCGACCATGTTGGGCGCCCCCTCGTTCTGGACGTTGGCCGCCATATTAACCACCAGTTTCTGATAGCTGCCCTCATCGCCGGTGATATCTGCGGAGTCAAGACCCCCCTGAGCCCTGGTCAGCTCTGCAGCAAAATCGGCCTGTGCCTGCCGCAGGACCTGGTTCAAAAGGGAAGCTCTGACCGAGTACAGGGAGGCTGTCATAAAGACGATGCCGATCAGGAGTGCCGAAACCGTTGCCATAAGGACCATTCGTATCTGCAGGGAGCTCTTGACTGCCCTGTAGAACATACGCAGGAACATACCGACTGCAGACACACCCCTGTGCCTCGTGTGACTGCTCATGATCCTGGCTGCTCAGCCGCATACTTATAACCGATTCCCCGAACCGTCTCGATGATTCTGGGATTTTCGGGATCGTCTTCGATCTTCTGCCTGAGACGCTGCACGTGGACGTTGACCAGACGGGTATCGCCCATATCCTGGTAATCCCAGACCTTTCGCAGCAGCTCTCCCCGACTGAGCACCTCACCAGGATGCGAGGCCAGCACGTAGAGCAGCTCAAACTCCGTAGGGGTCAGAGAAAGCTGCCTGCCCCGCTTGACTGCAGTGTGCTCCTGCCGATTGATCTCTATCAGGCCATGGATGACGGCCAATGATTCCTGCCCTTCCTGATCAGTGCGGACCGAGACCGGGCGCAGACGTGCATGGATCCTGGCCAGGAGTTCATCAGTACTGAAGGGCTTGACCACATAGTCATCTGCTCCGGCTTCCAGACCCTCGACAATATTCTTGGTATCGGATTTCGCCGTCAGCATGATGATGGGGACATTAGATCTGGACCTGATCCAGCGAGCGATGCCAATCCCATCCATGCCAGGCAACATGATGTCCAACAGCACCAGATCAGGTTCCACCGTAGGGAATATCTCCACCGCTCTGGATCCATCCGTGCAGGTCACTGGCCTATAGGACTTCGTCTGCAGCACTATCGACAACATCTCGCCCAGATCCCTGTCATCGTCGACAATCAGTATCGTGGCCGGCTCTTTCACAAGAAGCCCTCCCTCGTTCTCAGCATGCCATTATGCTCACTTGCTTCTAAGCAGAACGATAGCAGGGTTACTCCGTGCCGAACCCGCCGACGAATGATGACAGGAATAAGAAGGGTTGGCTTATTTGAAGGGTTGGCTTATTTGATGCGGCGGACATTGCCATGCTCGACCAGATAAGCCCGCCGGGCAAAATCGATCATGGGCAGATCGAAGGCCGAATCGGTGTAGAAGGCATCAATGGCTGTCTCCTGGCCGAGGATCCGCTGAAAGTGCAGGGGCTTGTCAGGTCCAAAGTTAAGGTAGCCCACGGTCAGGGATTCCATATCCAGGGTGGAGCCGATACAACGGGTGATGCCTAGTCGGCGGCAAGCCTCCCCTGCCACTAGATCGAAGGATGCGGTCACCACCACGTCGTCGGCCTGAGGGGTGTACCAATCCATGATCTTATGCATATTGACATCCCAGAACTGGCTGACCAGTCGGTCCATGTCAAAGCCGGGACGCGAGGTCAGCCGACGAAGATAGCGCGAACCCACCCGACGCATGGCCGAATCCAGCTGCTCCAGGGTGACCCGGCCCAAGCGGTAGCGAACGGCATAGAATAGGGCAACCGGCAGGTAGTGCAGCACCCGCGGATCCTTGCGGGCAGTGAACAAGTAGAAGTCAAGCAGACTTTCGCCATCATAGATGGTGCCGTCGAAGTCCAGTACCCGCATGCCAATCCTTTCCAGATCCCGTCACGAAAAGGGAACATCTTAGCATACCGTGGAGCAATGACGGTGATAGTCCCCGACTTCGGCCGAGCAAAGAGGCAATCCCTTTTAACTCAAAAGCCTGAGGTAGACAGAAAATTTCTGGATGATCGAGTGACATAGACATCGAGTAGGAGCAGAGCCTGAGGAATCATGATGCGCCTGGCCCCTGTTCCGATTGTGGACCATCCCCATGGTGTCGACGGTATTGATATGATGAAAAATGCGTCGTCCGTGTTGGGCCGAGGCTAGGGAGTTGCCGGAAATAGGCCTGGAAGGGGAACGGCGCCGAAGGGGTCCCTGCGGTTATCGGGTTAACCATGCCCGCAGAATTCTCCGATCTTCCTTACCAGCTAGGGGGCAGCAGAGATGTTAAAGAAGAGCCACTACCACAACTTGAGCAGCTGCATAGCCGGAATCTACCGGCATGCACGCAACGATGCCAGCCGATATACAGGCGACTCCACCTTAAGGGGCACACAGGGTGACCTGATTGTATACCTCTATGATCATCCAGGCCTCAGTCAGCGCCAGATAGCCCGGGACCTGTGCGTAGATCCCAGTCTGCTGGCCCGGGATCTGAAAGCCTTAAAAGCCCTGGGCCTGGTCAGCCGTGAACAGAACCCTGCAGATCACCGCGTCAATATCATTACCCTGACCAGATCGGGCGCAGACATAGCTCGCAAGAGAATCAGGTCAGTCAACAACTGGTGGATCGACCTGTTCAAGCAGAATCCGGATATCGACCCCGAAACCTTCCAGACCGAGCTACGCTGCGTCTACAACCGGCTCCTGGCCAATCAGCTCTGATCACTCTTTGCTGACAAAGGAGCCTTGCTAAGAAGAGAAACTGGCCGAACTTTTCACCACCTCTCGACGGCTCCAGGCTCATGCCAGGTCCCTTGCTTTTCAGATGCTTGTATCAGCCCACCGAGCGGCCGGAAGTCTCCCAGCCCATCAGGCCCACAACCAGCATGGAGGCAAGAGCAACCAGGCTGATGGTGATGAAGATTGAGGTGCTCCCCCACTGGCTGAGCATGGCCCCGATCAGCACAGGCATGAGAACGTTGCAGAGCTTAGCGACGGCATTGGCAATGCCCACGCAGCGGAAACGGACCGTGGTCGGGAAGAGCTCAGGCGCATAGACGGCCACAACCGAAGACATGAGGACGTAAAGGCTGGCCATAAGCAGGATACCCACCAGAATGGCCGTGACTTGGCTGGTCTGCGCAGCGTAGAGCAGACCGAAGACTGCTGTCAGCAGGAAGGCCGTGACGATGATCCGCTTGCGGCCGATCCGGTCCAGAAGCAGGGATCCGATCAGGCAGCCCAGGGGAGCGCCCAGCATCATCAGCGTGCTGATCCACAGGGATCCGCTCAGATCTATGCCCCGCTTGAGCAGGATGGTGGGCACCCAGGAGGTGAAGGCATAGGAGCAAACGTTGGTGGCCGAGACAGCCACAGTGGCCACAATCAGGCCGCGAACAACGCCACCCGACGCCTTGGCAGCTGTCTCAACCCCCTCATTCTTCCCAGCGAGGGCGGAACCACTGACAGAGTCAGAGTCAGACTTTCTCTGACCATTATCGGCCTCCAAAAGCTGGACCACCCGGACGGCCTCGTCCATCCGCCCGTGCAGGGCCAGCCAACGAGGGGACTCAGGGATGTCACGCCGCAAGTACCAAATCAGCGCCGCCGCTAGACCAATGCCCACGAAGAGCGGCCGCCAGGACCAGCGCGGAATGATCCAAGCACACAGGAGCATGGCCAGAGGCACTCCGGTGTTGGCCACCAGCGAGACGATGGCGCTCCAGCGGCCCCGGTGCTTGATGGGAGCGAATTCGTTGACCATGGAAAAGCCGGTGACAATCTCGGCGCCCAGCCCCAGACCGGCCCCCAGACGGCAGACCGAGAGAATGGCCATGTTCGGTGCCAGAGCGCCCAGCAGGGTAAAGCCTCCGAAGAGCAACAAATTGATCTGATAGGCGGTCTTACGCCCCCGCAGGTCTCCGATGAAACCGGCCAGCAGCGAGCCCACCAGGAGCCCCAGGAAACCAGCCGACAGGAAGAGGGAATTCTGGGCAACCGTGGACCATCCGGTGCTCAAGGCCGAACTGGCTACTGCGCTGCCCACATAGACATCGATGCTGTCCATGAGCATTCCCGCGGCCACCAGGGCCACGATCTTGTAAAAAGTAGCCGATTCACGAGCATTGTCTACTCGCCGGGTAATCTCGCGGACCGCCAGGTCGTCCTCGGCCACGCCGAGGCCCTTCGTTTGTTCGGATATGTCTGCATTGTCAATGACCGCTGTCGACATCGTCACCCTCGCGCCCGTGCATGAGGCAGGCATGCCCCATGTGTCCATGCCAGACCTGCCGACAGCGACAGGCTCCTTGTGGGAGCATGGCGACCGTCAATATGGAAGGCCTGGACCCTGCGGCGTTTCGGTCATTGTGTGGCTACTCAACGTCTATTGGGTGCCTAGTATAGGAGTCTGGACGGTCATTGCCCAGACCCGGCGTTTCCCTCTGGCCCGGCAGCCCTGTCCAGGATGGCCCTGATGGCCTCCAGACGTGGGCCCAGCTTACGTTCATAGCCCCGATCGTTGGGATGGTAGTAGCGTCGTCCGACCAGTTCGTCCGGCATGTACTGCTGGGGTGCCACTGCGTCCGGCGCATCGTGGGCATACTGATAGCCCTCGTGGTTGCCCCAGGCCTTCATCAGCTTGGTGGGGGCGTTTCTCAGATGCAGGGGAACCTGGCCGATATGCCCGGCATCCACGTCCTCCAGGGCCTGGTTGATGGCCAGGTAGGAGGCGTTGGACTTGGGCGCAGTCGCCACGGCGATGACCGCCTCGGCCAGGATCAGCCGGGCCTCTGGCATGCCCACCATAGCGACGGCCTGGGCAGCCGCGACCGTGATCTCCAGCACCTCAGGAGAGGCCATGCCCACCTCCTCGGCGGAAGCGATCATGATCCGTCGGGCGATGAAGCGCGGGTCCTCACCGGCCCGAATCATCCGAGCCAAATAGTGCAAGGCCGCATCCACGTCGGAACCCCGCATGGACTTGATGAAGGCCGAGGCCACGTCGTAGTGATCGTCGCCCTTCTTGTCGTAACGGACGGCGGCCACGTCCATGACCGAGGAGACCGCCTTGGCATTGATCAGGGGTCGACGCGCCCCCTTGGCACGAGGTCCATCCTCGGTGACGGCCCCGGCCGCAGCCTCCAGAATGGTCAGGGCCCGGCGGGCGTCACCCCCGGCAAAACGCACAATCTGGTCCAGGGCCTGGGGATCCAGCCGTACCTGGTCCTTGAGGCCCCGCTGGTCCTTGACTGCCCTGCGGACCAGCTTGGCCAGATCCTGGTCGTCCAGGGCCTCCAGCTTGACCACTACCGAGCGGGAAAGCAGGGGCGCAATGACCGAAAAGCTGGGATTCTCCGTGGTGGCTGCAATAAAGGTCACATCCCGGTTCTCCACGCTGGGCAACAGGGCATCCTGCTGAGACTTGGAAAAGCGGTGGACCTCATCGATAAAGAGGACAGTCTCCTGCCCCTGGCTGACCAGCCGCTCCCGGGCCTGGGCGAGGACCTGCCGCACCTCCTTGACCCCCGAGGTGACGGCCGAAAGCTCCTCGAAATTCCGCCCGGACTGTCGGGCCACAATATAGGCCAGGGTGGTCTTGCCCACCCCGGGAGGACCGAAAAGAATGACCGAACTGGGAGCGGTCAGACGGTTGTTCGGATCCGAGCGGGCCAGCCGCTCCAAGGGGGTTCCAGGAGCCGTGACCTTGTCCTGGCCGACCACCTCGTCCAGGCTCCTGGGCCGCATCCTGACCGCCAGAGGCAGGGTGTGCTCCTCGGGGGGATCCGCCGCCTGGAAGAGATCATCAACCATCTGCAATACCTCATTCCTCGGGGCCCCTATGGCTCCCTGCCTTCACCAGCATAAGCCTGAACCTGCCGCAAATAGAAAGATGAACGCGTTAGACTGGAAACCCATATGACCGTATCGCCCAGCGCGTAGTTGGGTCCCGGAAACACGGTGTGTGTACAGTTTACTGGTCATCCGCCTGAATATCTTCAGGTAGGCCCATAAAAAACCGGGACCGGCACAGTCGGAACAATAAGGAGAATCGCCAGTGATCGCCAAGCATGTTCGCCAGGGATGGACATCGGGTCCAGGCAGGTGGGCCATAGGCCTGCTCGCCCTGGTCCTGGGGCTCTCAGCCCTGATCGTCGCCCCCCTGGCCACGCCGGCGCAGGCGGCCGAGGACTCTCCCGCCGCCCAAGCGGTCCAAGGACGCACCTTCCGTGTCGCCACCGATACCACCTTCGCCCCCTTTGAATTCAGGGACTCCTCCGGCAAGCTGGTCGGCATCGATATGGATCTGATCCGGAAGATCGCCGACATCGAGGGGTTCTCGGTGCAGATCCAGTCCCTGGGCTTCAACGCCGCCCTTCAAGCCTTGAACTCCCAGCAGGCCGATGTGGTCATAGCCGGTATGACCATCACCGACCAGCGCAAGCAGGTCTACGACTTCACCGACCCCTATTTCGACTCCGGCGTGCAGATGGCCATCGCCAAGGACAACGACCAGATCCACAGCTACAAGGATCTGCAAGGCAGCGTGGTGGCCGTCAAGACGGGCAGCGAGGGCGAGGCCTTCGCCAAGCAGCGTGCGGCCCAGTACGGTTTCACGGTCAAGGCGGTGGACCAGTCCTCCACCATGTATGAGATGGTCAAGTCCGGCAATGCCCAGGCGGTCATCGACGACTACCCGGTCCTGGCCTACGGCATCGCCCAGGGCAACGGGCTGAAGACCGTGACCAAGAAGGAGCCTGGCGCCTCCTACGGGGCGGCCGTCCGCAAGGGCGAGAACAAGGAGTTCGTGGCCGCCTTCAACGAGGGCCTGGCCAAGATGAAGGCCGATGGCAGCTATAAGAAGCTGGTCGATTCCTATGTGGGCAGCGGCCACTCCAGCAAGAGTGCCCCCGCCTCCCGGCCAGGATTCTTCGAACTGGTCCGCCAGGCCTTCCCCTCCCTGATGCTGGGCCTGCGCAACACCCTGGCCATCACAGCCATATCGTTCGTCATCGCCTTGGCCATCGGCATCATCCTGGGACTGTGGAGGATCAGCCCCAACCGGATCCTGTCCTGGATCGCCCGCATCTACGTGGCGGTCTTCAGGGGCACACCCGTTCTGGTCTGGGCCTTCTTCTTCTACCTGGGTGTCCCCCAGCTGATCGGCCACCGCATCAGCATCTGGCTGGCCGGCGC
>NZ_JBVPQK010000013.1:0-22852 GCF_058197115.1 Bifidobacterium sp. POST2/T3 (B1) | reverse complement strand
GTCTCCTCGGCGATTGGGGTCTCCAGCTTCGCCCAAGGGGTGCCGATAACAGGATTCGTCATGTGTACTCCTGCACTTTAGTGCGATTGTTTATTTACTTCGGTTACGGGCTTGTGCAGTGTCATTTCAGGCATCTGCCGGGTCCGTACCCAATGCCTACATGGTACGTGAACGAGCAGACTTTTCTGAACGTTTTCTTGCAGTGTGTGTTCGCTCTTGTGAGAAAATGCGATGGAATTGTCTGCTTGCAGGCATGTATTTCCTCTGGGGGTGCGACCAGGCCGCAATGACGGTAGCATTGTCGAAAACTGCAACCATACTGGACTTGTCCGCAGGCGTTGATTCGTCACTTCCGGACATTCATGGCAGATACAGCATAAATATATATAAGGAGTCTTATGGCACAGGGTCCCGTCCTGGTGGTCGATTTCGGTGCGCAGTACGCCCAGCTGATCGCTCGTCGAGTCAGGGAGGCGGGGGTCTACTCCGAGCTGGTGCCTCATTCGATGAGTCTGGATCAGATGCTGGCCAAGGATCCCAAGGCGGTCATCCTTTCCGGCGGCCCGGCCTCCGTCTACGTGGACGGGGCGCCAACTATCGACAAGAGGATTTTCGAGGCGGGGGTGCCTGTGCTGGGCATCTGCTACGGCTTCCAGGTCATGGCTCATGAGCTGGGTGGCGAGGTGGACAAGGCGGCCCTGGGGGAGTACGGCAAGACCGAGGCCTTCATCGACAGCGCCAAGGGAATACTGCAGGATTCGCCCGGGCAGCAGGATGTATGGATGAGCCATGGCGTCGCCGTCAATCGAGCGCCCGATGGCTTTGAGGTTTTGGCGCATACCGAGGGTGCCCCGGTGGCGGCCATGCAGGATCCATCCCGGGGGCTGTACGGGGTCCAGTGGCATCCCGAGGTGACCAACACCCCTCTGGGGCAGGACCTGATCGACCGCTTCCTGCACCAGTGCGCCGGACTGCCGTCGGACTGGAACGCTTCGGGAATCATCGAAGAGCAGGTGGAGAAAATCCGTCGTACGGTGGGTGATGACCAGGTCATCTGCGGCCTGTCGGGCGGCGTTGATTCAGCCGTGGCGGCCGCCCTGGTCCATAGGGCCGTCGGCGACCAGTTGACCTGTGTCTTTGTGGATCATGGGCTCTTGCGCAAGGGGGAGGCCGAGCAGGTCAAGCATGATTTCGTGGCGGCCACTGGCATTAAGCTGATTGCCGTGGATGCTTCGCAGGACTTCCTGAGCGCGCTCAAGGGCGTTTCCGAGCCTGAGCGCAAGCGCAAGATCATTGGAGAGAAGTTCATCCGCACCTTTGAAAAGGCTCAGCGGCAGGTGATTGAGGAGGCCGGCAAGACCGGCAAGGAAGTCAAGTTCCTGGTGCAGGGCACACTCTACCCTGACGTGGTCGAGTCTGGCGGTGGAGACGGAGCGGCCAATATCAAGTCCCACCACAATGTGGGTGGTCTGCCCAAGGACGTCAAGTTCCAGCTGATCGAGCCCCTGCGCACCCTCTTCAAAGACGAGGTCCGGGCCATCGGCACCGAACTGGGCCTGCCTGACCAGATCGTCTGGCGTCAGCCTTTCCCGGGCCCCGGTCTGGGCATCCGCATCATCGGCGAGATCACCCGCGAACGTTTGGAGACCCTGCGCGAAGCCGATGCCATCGCCCGCGAAGAGTTGTCCAAGGCTGGGCTGGATCGGCAGATCTGGCAGTGCCCGGTGGTGCTGCTGGCCAATGTGCATTCAGTAGGTGTGCAGGGCGACGAGCGTACCTATGGTTCTCCGATCGTGCTGCGTCCGGTCTCTTCCGAGGACGCCATGACCGCTGACTGGACGCGTCTGCCCTATGATGTGCTGGCCACTATTTCCACACGCATAACCAACGAGTGCCCGGGCATCAATCGTGTGGTCCTGGACTGCACCTCCAAGCCTCCGGCAACCATCGAGTGGGAGTAGACTGACAGGGCTTTGACCTGCACTTTTGAGTGCCGCACAGTGCCGTTGAGTAAACTCTATTAATCAAGCCTCCGTTCCTGTGTGGGTACGAAGGCTTTTCCATCGCCTTTACCCCCCCCCCCTCATCTGCGATTTCATTCAATATTCCACGTCCCTCAAGACAGCAAAGCACTGGGCGGTATTCGGAGGAATTGGGGTAAAGATTTATCCCGAGTGGGTAGAAGCGCGGTTTTTGTCTCCGAGGCGAAACAGGGTCGTTTCTGGGCCTGTGAAACTCAAATCGAACTCAATGAGCTTTTCAGAGGTCTCCATATGGTGTTTTTCCAGGCGATTAATGTGGTCAATGGGGAGTGAAGAATCTCACTGTCTTAAGAAAAGCGGGGGTAGCCAGGGGAAATGCCGCGAAGTGCCGCCACATGCCGATGTGTAAGCCCCGCTGCACGCGCTGCCTCCTCACGCCCGTCCTGAAGGCTGTCGACTATGTCCGTCACGCGCTTTACGCCTCGCTCAGCTTGGGCCCGAAGACGCGTGCAACGTAGGCGTCCAGCGTGCCCTCCTTGGCAAGCTCCGCGGAGTCCACGAGCTCGAAGTTCGAGTCGCATCCCTGGCCGACCTCGTCGTGGAAGCCCAGGATGAAGTGTGTGGCGATCTCGTAGATGATCTTGGTGGGCGCGATACCGAACACCTGGCGCTCCAGGATATGGTCCAGTCGCTCGCGGTCATCCGGGAAAGCGGCCTTCATGCCGTTGCTTCGATACAGCCGCTTGATGATCTCAGCGATGTACAGGCCAGACTTCATGTATAGGTCGGCGAAGGTGTGGCTCGGGTCGTCGAAACAGCCCGGGTTCTCCTTCTCGAAAAGGTCCACCATCTCGACCACGACGTTGCGCGGCGTGAAGATCTGGTTGGTCTTCTGGGGCGGCACGTAGTCGAAGATGTCCTCCGTCTGGGACTCGTCGAAATAGTTGGCCAGGCGCTCGCGCAGCTTGATGAACTCGCTCACGGAGTCGTTGAACACTACCTCGTCGAAGAGGTGTCCGACGAAATGCTTTGCCTCGCCGGTCTCGGTGTCGATGTAGTCGCCGCCGTCGCGAAGGAAGCGGAACTCGTCGACGGTGATGCTCGTGACGTCGAGGAAAACGTCGGCGGGAATCACGGTGTCGAAGTTCGCGAGCGTCGTGCCCTCCTCACCGTACGCCATCAGGAACGACGGGATAGTGCGCGAGAAGCCGCGCAGGTGCGCGCGCACCTTGTCTTCGATGCCCTGCTTCTCATCCTCCTTCTTTGCCGTCTCCACCTCGCGCACCACGGTCTCGCCGGCACTCTGCACGAGCTCCTCGCGGGAGTCCTCGAGCTTCTGTGCGAGTGCCTGAAATGCCTCAGCCTTCTGCTCGTCATGCTGCTGGTTCACCTCGGTGCGCTCGGTTGCGTTGGTTGCAGTCTTGAGTTCGTCCTTGCGCGAATGCTCGATGCGGCGCGCCTGGATCTGGTAGTCACCGACCTGGCGGTTGAGCTGGATGTCAGCGTCCGCCTGGACCTTGCGTTCGATCTGTTGCTGCTGGCGCGGCTTAAGCTCGCTGCCGTAGCTCTCTTTGGTTGCCTGCACCAAAGGCGCGGTCACGCTCTGCTTAAAAGCTTCCTTGAGGCTGTCGAGCATCGCCCTGTCGTCGTCATCGGCCTCATAAGCCTTCGCGATTTCGTCCACTTGGCTCGAGAATTCGACGGTGACATCGCCATAGACCTTCGGCCCGAAGATGTCCGCTGCCTTGCCAACGACCTGCTCGTCGGGAATCTTCACCTCGCCCTCATCGTTGATCGAGAGCTCTTCAGCCGTGCCCTCATCGATCTCGACTTTGTTCTTCTCGGCGTTCTGCGCCTTGCCCTGCTCGTAGGGATCGAAGCGCTGGATGATTTCAACGACCTCTGCCGGCGCGCGGAAGACGCTCGCGATGTTCTGAAACAGGAAGTTGCTCATGAAGCCGCGCTTGACCACCTCGCGGGCGTGGATGCGCCTTGGTACGCTGAGCACCTGCTCGGCGTCGAGCGCGACCATCTGCCCCTCATCGTCCTCGCCGTAGACGGGGAAAAAATTCAGCAGCTGGCGGATGTGGCATTCGCGCGTCTCCACATCGCCGCCGCCGCGCGCGGTCTCTCCGTAAAGGTCGTTGGCGAACCGATCGAAGATGGTGAGCGTGCGTGCCGGGTCGAAATCGAAGACGTAGGCGTTCTCCTTACGTGCGTAGTTGCCGCCGCCCAGGTCGAAGAGGCATGGATTCTGGCTGCGGAAGGCCGCCTGCATGTACAGCGCGGGGCTCGCCATGTTCGAGAGCATGAGCACAGCAGTCCACTCTGGCACGGTCACGCCCGTGGTGAGCTGGCCCACCGAGAGCGTGATGGTTTTGTCGTGGTCCTTGATTGCGCGGCGTACCTTGTCGAGCGACTTCTCGTTCTCGTCGTCGGCGTCAATCTTGCCGTCGCCGGCGGCGAGCACCACCTCGTAGTCCCCGAAGATAGGGTGCGCCTGCAGCTTCTTGGCAAGGGCGCGCGCGGAGTCGACGCGGTTGAGCATCCAGAACGTGTGGCGTAGCTCGTCGCGCAGCTCAGGCGTCGAGAACGGGAACTTCTCCTGCGTGGTGAGCGCGTCGAGAAACTTGTCCACGTCGGCATCGTGCACAAAGCCACCGTTCTGCTTGGTCGAGAAGAACTCGTTGAGATCGAAGGCGAACTCGGTCTGCTCGCCGTCGATCTTCATGCCGCCGCGGGCCTCCTGCTCAACGATGTCGCTCATCTGGTAGGTGAGCAGGTTGAGCTTGGGGAGGTTGGCGTAGGGGTTCGGCTGCTCGGAGTCGGCGGGCCAGTCACGCTTGGCTTGCTGCTCATTGGCGTAGGTCCAGTTGTAGATGGCGTCGTTGGCAAACTTCTCGTTGGCGATCGCCTTGAAGGGCGTACCGGAGAGGTGCAGTGTGAAGCGGCGCTTGATGTGGTCGAATACCACGTCGGTCTTGAAAGTGTCCACGCCCTCGTGCGCCTCGTCGATGATGAGCACGTCCCAGGTGAGGTCTGCCACCTCGTTGAGCTTCTGATATACGCCTCCGAAGCGGATGGAGCCCTTGAGGTCCTGAAGGCTCACGAACTCGATGAACCCCTTGGGGCCCTCAGGTTCGTTGCGGATAGCGCGCAGATACTCCTCGCGGCTGAGGCAGTAGGGCTTGCCGGACAAGGCGTCCACGCTGCTGATGAAGCGGTAGCCGCGCTCCAGGCCCACGAACTTCACGTAGTCGTCGTACCAGGAGTTGGCGATAGCGGGACGGTTGGTGACGATGAGCACCTTCTGCGCGCCGATGCTTTGACACAGGTCGTAGGCGGTGAGGGTCTTGCCGAAGCGCGGCTTTGCGTTCCACAAGAACTCGCCGCCGTGCTCGCCACCCTCATCCCAATGGGCGAGGGCGAAGGCACCCGTCTGCTCCACGGCGCGCTGCTGCTCGGCGCGCAAGGTGTAGGAGGCGGCGCCGGGTGCGTCCAGTACGCCGTCTGTGTCGCGGAATCGGTAAAACTGCTGGTGGGACTCCTCGCCGCTGATCTTGAACCATTCCTTTTTAGGTTCGCGTTTGACGCCCTGCTTCTCCAAATAGGCATGAAAGTCGGTGTCGTGGAACGTGCCCGCGCGGTGCTCCCACGTGGCGTTGCCACTCCACTCCAGGTGCCACCGCACGTCGGCGGTGTGCGTCTGCTGCTTGATGCGCTCGCGCACGTCCTGCTCGGTGTAGCCGATTTTGGTCCATCCGTTGTGGCGAGTGATTTCGGGCGTGGTGTAGGCGTAGATTTGCGGCACTGCGGGTGCTGTGGTCTCGATTATCTGGGAGATGTCGATGCCCGCCATAGTTAGCTCATCTCCTTCACGTGCGACTCGATGAACTCGATTTCCTCATCATCAAGGCCGTACTTCGCATAGAGTTGACGATCGATGTCTGCCACGGGCTGCGTCCAGTCGATATCGGAGGCAGGAGTGAAGTCTTGGAGAGGGATGCAGCGCCATACCGGCTTATTGCCATTTTGAGTGACTTTAAGTACCCCCAGCAGAGCTCTAAGGAATTTAGTATACAGGTATTTCTTGGCAGCGCAAGCCTGAGTTTTGGTTTGGAACTGACCGATACTTAGAAAAGTCTCGGTATGAGCCTCTCCAGGCATGGCAACAATGGGTGGTGTAATGGCTTCACCAAAAATTCCAGCACCATCAGCCTGATTAATAAACAGTTTGTAGCTATCGAGGTTAGCTACGCGATTTATGTACTTCCTTCTCACGTATCTGGCCGTGCGCTTGTTTTCAGAGCGCCCAATCACGCGTATGTAGTCGTCTCCGTCTTGTGGCATCTCAGAATAAAAGATTTCAGGTAAGCGATCAAAGATATTGGAGGACATATCGAAGTTGTGGCCTTGGCTAAGTCGCCCAATGTTCTTTCCGGAGGCGTCTTCTCGATAACGAGCGAACGGGTAATCATGATGCACTGCATCGGTCAGCCGATATTCTGTCCTTGAGTTGACAATGTTTGAAAACGGCTCAAATTCGGTTGCTTTGCCTACTTTCTTGAGAATCGCATTTAGCTCTTCAAACTTTGTAAATATGCCAATTGGGCCAATGACCTGCGTGTCGTCGTGATAAGTGATCGCAATACCGCCTTTGAGAGGTGACGCAAGACTTGGGAAAAATAGGTTGCTGTCTTCTTCGAACTGCAAGACCTTAAAGTGTTTATCATTGAGCATTTTTTTGTTCCAGGCGCGTGGTGTGCTGCCGGCATCAAACAAGAAACGGGCTGGATGAATAAGCTCAACCCTTGTCCCTACTTCATTAGCAGCGTCCATAAAGTAGTTGTAGATGGGAGGCGCATAATTCTTCTTCGATCCTTCCGCGTCATTCGACTCTTGCTGTTCCTGGTATGGAGGGTTTCCGATTACTGCATAGAACTTCTTTCCCATAACTGCTGCCTTGCCTTTCAATCTGGCGAACTCAAAGGGCTCGCCGTTCTGCCAGTCGTATATCACACACAGGGGAACCGATTCATTCGGTTCTTCTTCTTTAGTCCCTTCGGTTGCTTCGTTGAATGAGTCGAAAAGCGACGGTTGTATCGGTTCAGGCTCGGGCTCCTCGGACGTTCCCAGGGTCGACTCCACCTCGGCGCCCATCTTGTTGGCGGGCACGGCATCGGTGAAACCGTTCATCTGCCAGAAGTTCCAGGAAACGATCCACGCTGCCTTCTCGAGCTCGTCCTGCTCAGCATCGGACCCCCAACGGTCGCGGAGATGCTCGACGAACGTCTCGAGCACATTAATGCGTGCGATGAGCAGGTTGTCGCCCTGGTACTCGAAGCCGTATGTTGCTTTTAATGCATCGAGCGCTCGGCGCACCCATTCCTTGCGGGTCTTGGTTTTCTCGGTCACGACACGCAGTTTTCGGTCTAGGAAGCCCACGCGCTCGGGCACGGGCAACTCGCCACCTGTCACAGTGTCGTAACGTGAGCACACGAACGGTGCCTCGCCACACGTGATCTCGAGTCGTGGCGCCTCCACGTAGGCATGCCAACCGTGCCCCCTTGACTTGGGAAATTTAATCGGCTCATTGGTGGCCGCCCATATCTTGACGCCGTCTTCTGCAACAGCCTCTGTGTTGAAGACATCGCGTCGACCGAACCATTCCTCGTCCATGTCGTTGTTCATCTGGTTACACAGCCATGATGGAGTGAACACCTCGGCGCGGCTCTTGGTGCGCTGGGATTGTCTCTCTTGCTCCTTGGCGATACGCGGCTTGACGACGGCGGAATTCATGCCCGTGATATTCTCGACGGTAATCTCGTCGTCGCCCATATAGCCGTCGCCCAAGGCCTCGTATTCGTTGTCGGCCCATATGATGTTACGTCCCGTCGTGTGGTCGCACAGTAATGTCTCAAGAATGAAAGTCGGGTATTGGTTGTTGAAGGACTCTATGAAGCCTTCGACAGACATGTCACGGACTGGCTCGGTCACGGGCTACTGTCCCTTCTTCGCGAGCTCTTCGAGCATGCACGTGCGCGCGAATGCCGAGAAGCTCATGTCCTGGAGGGCCGCCACTTCCTTGGCTGTGTCACGCAAGGTGTCGGGGATGCGTAGGGTCGCGGGCATCTGGTCGCCGTCCACCAGGAAGATTCTGATCTCAGTTTCGTCGGGGTTGCTCTTGATGAGTTCTTTGTAGCCGTCCGACATTTGCGCCCCCATCGCTCGGAATGCACTATAAATGTGTTTTCAACATTATAATGCAGCCGTGCGGAGCGGCATTAGGAATAGAGGGATAGCCGATGTCTAGGCTCTATGCAGGGCGGGCGGCGGAGGGAGCTCCTGATTGGATTCAGAGTAGTGTCCACCCGAGCCGCGTTCCTCGGTTTTCGCGGGGTTTGATGTTGCCCGCTGCTCGGCGTAAAGAATTTCGTTCTGGGCCTCCAGGATGCCCACGGTGTTCTTGATACGCTCGACACACCTCTCGCTTATCGACATCAGGGCCAGGATTCCCTCGGCTTCGAGCGAGTCAGGTTGATCGGCCTGCGCCATGGACTCGAGCAGCTGATCTAGGCCCCTCGCCAGCCTTCCAGCATCTGCCACTGCGTCAGGCAGCTCACGACGCTCCATCTTCTCTTCATAGTCCAACATCGGCTCGCCCCCTTCTCTCAACGGACGTGTGGCGCTGCACCGCGCGAGCCACACCGCACGGCACCTTGTGCCTTTTTGTCTGTGCGATGATTGAACCGCCAGATAGCGTGTGGCGCACCCGGCGTGAGCGGGGTCGGGTCGAGCTGGTCGGGCCTTCACGAAACGGTTATGAGCCGCATACCTTAGTTAGCAGCTAAGTCCCTGAAAAGTAAAAGGTGCCCATACGGGCGCCTGCCTAGTTGCCAGAATTGTTCGGTTTTGGTCGGAATACTCGTCTTTCGCGGTACTGTCGTCCGGGGTTCGGCACCTGTCGTTCACTTCTTCTGTCGTGCTTGCTGTTGTGTTCTGCGCGCGACCTTCCATGGGCCTGTCGGCCCATTACCCCAGGTGCACCCAGGGAATGGTGCCCATTGGCTGGGGCATGGACATTGCGGGAGGGCCGTCTGGGCAAGCTGGTGCGGATGAGCGGGCATCAACTGCTCGATAGGACCGTTCTGGCAAACGAGGTGAACGGCGAGAGATTCTACCTGCTGCAGGACAAATCGGCATTCAAGCAGCATGATGAGACGCATCTTTTCAAAGTCGGGTTCGAAGGGACGGACTTGTCGTGGATCTCGACGAAGCCCTCGAGCTGCTTTCGAAAGAGACCTCAAAGATTGACGAGTACAGCGACAAGTATTCGCCCGACTGGACGAAGCGGGTTTCCGGCAAGCAAAGAGGAGACTCTTTTATGAAATGGGCCGGAATCGGGTTTTTCGTGAAGTTGGCCTGTATCTGAACCTCGATGCTCGTCCATTCGATGTTTCAAATTGGCTTCTGTTCTAACTGGTTTCTCTGATTCGAGAGCCGATGAGTGGGCTGGCTTTCGTCCAAAACGCCAACTCAAGGGCAACCCACTAGAGACTACTCACCTCGCCCATAGAAGACGATGACCTGCGACCTGTGTTTTTGCGAACCGCTCGCAAGCTGTCCGCGCTGATTCACTTGCGGTCGCAGCCGGTGGCATGGTCACAAAAGAGCGGTTGAGTCTCAAAACGGGCGTTTTCAGCGCTATCGAGCCATGAAAGACCGTCTGCGAGCCTTCTAGCAAAAAACGAAAACTAAACGCTCTTATTTTCAAAAAGTTTTGAAACTAATCCAGGTTTTGTCCCCGAGTCAGTGAAGTGCGATGTCGCGTCACTAGGCAGCACGCGCTTCAGATAGCGCGGGAAACTGGGTGTAACTAGAATGTCGGTCCATTGGGCTGTCTTCTAAACATTCGAACATCGATAGTCGATAGAAAAACTCAGTTGCTGCAAATCTTCGTTTATTGCTTAGTGATGGCCGCGTTGATCCGGTTGACCAGCTCGCGGGGTTGCTCCACCCCGAGCACCAGTCGGTCATAGCGCTCGCCTTTGAGTTGAATGACGATGGGACTTTCCGGTCTGGTGACATTCCAGAATGTCTTCTCTCCATGCTCAATGTAGGTGCCGGCCCATTTACCGGGAACATGAAGGCCGGGCGAACGTAGCCCCTTGGCATCATCAAGAATGCCCGGATCCTCACTCGCGCCGAGAACATGCTCAAGCGGCACCACCATTTTCCCCTTGAACGACCATATCTTATCCAAGCCTTGCGGTTCAATCTCCAGTGTTTGTCCGACAATTGCCACTTTGTTTTTCATGACTTATCTTCTTTCATCATCAGACTGCAACCGAATATGTGCACGCTGCAGCAGCGTCTCACCAAGGAGCGTGGCGACATCAACGGTCACAGCATTGGTATCGTCAGATCCCGATCTGGACAGCTTCACAAGGTAATCCCTGACCAGCCCACGAACCTCCAAATCATGATCTGACAGCTCCATGAGTGCCACCAATATCAGATTGAACACTTTTGAATCGCTCGACTCCGAATCCGTTGCATCATGTAGCGCAGCTACGAACATGCCACGCTTGCTGCCGAACGCACCGTAGAGACTACCTCGGAGCAGACCCGTGGCCTTGACGAGAGCATCGATTGACGTGCCCTCATAGCCATGCTCCAAGAAAACCTCGCGGGCACGGGCAAGCACCTCATCATCATCGAAGCTTCTCTTGCGACCCATGCTCGCCAAGATAGCATTATTTGACCAAACAGTCAAGAATGATAAACGGTTTTTGTCCATCACTATCGTTCCTTCTTTTTGAAAGCTGTAGATGCTAGGAATAGTGATTTGCTGGCTAAACTGCCGGCAATGAACGCAAGAATTAAGACCATGAGGATGGCCTCCATCCGAGCATAAAATTGCGTTAGGAGGAGTAATAACCAGCGTAATAGCTATGTAAGTCAACTGGAACCACTTGCCATGAAGGACTGTCCATGATCTTTTTTTTGATTGAATGTATAAGGAATACAAGTATCAGCTGGGTAGCCACGTGAATTGTTAAACTTGTATACGCAGTTTTTGAAAAACGGTTACAACCAGAAAGTTCTCGGTATAAATACCACCCCTTCAATGCCGCTAACGATAATATCGCCAATCCAGATATCTATAAATGAAGGCGGAACTCGTTCCGCGTCTCTTCTTGGTTTCATTCGGCCCTCCTTTAATGACAAGAAAAGTTGGCAACCATTAACTTTTCCGGTGTCAGTGGTCATCAGAATTGCAAATACTCAGAACATAAATCAGCTGAAGTGCTCCCGTGCTACTCTGTCAATTCCAATTATTTCCAACAGGACTCTGACGACATTTCCTCCAATCAGAGCTGCAGCATAACCGGATTGCAGTACCCATTTGTACTGGGAATTCCGTTCTAGACTTTGCGTAGTGTACTGATTCCGCTGACGATTTCAGAGACCTGGACGCCGTATTGGGTAACGATCAGTCTTATCTAAAATGAACCCTCCCAAATTAAACCTTGGTCGGATCTGGTTATTTGAAGGTCAGTTATAAGAGAATGTTGCGCTAGTTAAGAAGTTACCCAGTTTTCAGCGAAATGTGGAATTGTCCCGGGGTCAGCATTTTTAATCTCTGTTAAAAGCTGATCCAGTCAATCGGTCAATTGATCAAGTTCTGCAGTGCTGAGTGATGAACTATCTTCTCCTGTTTGAACCTGTTCGATCCTTGGCTTTTGCGCTGTTGAAGTGAGTTCGAAGGCGCCAGCTGTTCCAGTAACATCAACATCAGCGCCGCTGAGACGCTTGCGTCCACTAGGGTCAGTAGCTTGTGTATTCTTTGACCGCATATCAATCTCCTTTGGTTGACATGTATACCAAACGACTTAGCCGTACATTAGCTATAGAAAACGAAAAGCCAGCATAATTGCTGATGAGATAAATACTGCGGGTAAGCACGCGATTACTCGAAGTCTTCTATAGCGCAATTGGAGAGCTCTTCACCGGCTCCGATTATTGCGATGGGCAAAGTTTTAACGAAGTAGTCCAAGACACGTCTGACCGAGATTTTCAGCAATCCACGCAGGTATTGCGGGAAGCACCATCAGCTATCATCAAGACCAGAGTATGGCCACACTGGTCTTACATCCGGTAAAAAGGGGAAGTCGATTCATCGACACATAGCAGCTGAGAAAGTGGCAAGCATTATTTTGCTGGGGGATAAGGTGTAGCTAAACAAAGCAGTCCCAATCATGGTGAGCCCGATGTGTAGTAAATTAGATGACTCCGAGGCATACCCATATGTCCAGTATGTCCTGTTCGCTTGAATGGGACGGGTGGGACTCACGGAATATTGCGATCGGTGTCCAGCAGACTCTTGATGCCTGTTCCATTTGCATTGCGTTCGATTCGGGAAGTTCTCGCTGTCACTTGGGCAAGGTACACGGCTGATTTCAGACTTAGACTCGGCTCTGCGCGCCTGAGTTCACGGATAAACACGACTTGATCCTTGCTAGGATCTATTTCCTCAGAAGTGGCGATGCTTTGAGCCCATTTCACTGCCGCAGCCATCGGGTCTTTGCAGTCAGCAAATATCATCGTGACTTCGATCCTCGGATTGTTGTCATTGGTCAAGCTCATGGCTTTTCCTCTCAAAGTACCTGGTGCTCATTTTCTGGCCGCTGAAGTGATGACCACTTCTAGTATACAGTCGCGAGAGTCGTCGTCACAGGAGCCGCCGAAACCCCAATGCAGAACTGACCTCACTCAACTGTGGGGGCGGTAAAGAATGAGACAATTGACGGTGTCGGCGAGAGCACCGGAGCGGTATCAAAATCCTTAAGCGTGAGTTCCGCAGGGGAGGCATAGGCCTAAGACTCTCGGCGTTCAATGAAGTGGTTGATATATTCGGTTCCTTCCGATTAATGCCAACGTTCTTGTTTTACTAATTTGTTTGCTCATGTTGATTCAGGGGTCAGCAACCGTTAGCGATATTAGAAACAATGGATCCCGTGATATTCGACACAGCTACGCCACAAGCTACGGAGGGCTTCCCGATAAGAGACAGAATCGCTGGCGTAGCTGACGTAGATTTTGGAGCATCTATTTCAGAAAGTGCTGGGAGGTCATATGGGGTAGCATACGTCAGGTACCCTGAGATGAGTGATTTCGTAGTCATCTGCATGTAAGCAAACATACCTGTAGATTGGGTCGTAATGCAGGCTTACATTTATGGATACGCAAACGAGGCGGCCCATTGCTATCTGCAATAAAACGGAGAGAATTATCAGATAAAAATTCAAATTCAAATGCTCAGTACAACAGCGTCGCCTGCGACTTAATTTCATAACAATTATATAACAACAACATGCTGTCTAAACAGACCTCTGATTTCCATATGCGAGCATAAACGGGCTGGTCGATTGCATCGAAGGCGAATCCAGGTTCGTCGGGGAGACACCGACAGAGGTCATGCCGCCGTGCAGTACACATTCTCAGTGGTGTGGTCTCTTTGCCTTTCCTTAAAAGGCAAAATATTAAGAATTTTGATCCACATAAATTTAAACTTACAATCCTCATTATTTAATCTACGCTTGTACCCGACTAATCCCCTTTTCGATTTCCTTCCTTACCTACCTGACAATCTGCGGTAAATAGATTGACGTATAAAAAATTGTTTCACTTATTGTTTGATTGGTAATGTCCCCATTGAGAAACATGATTGTACCTCTAGAGGTGCATCTATTTGACTGTCCCTCTGAATTGTTTGCCGGGCGCTTGCCCAAGGGGCAAGGGTCCGGCAGTGAGCACCTAGTTAAGTTGGGATACAGTTAAGGGGTTTTAAGGAGTACAGCAGGCCTTGATTGAGGGCGTTCTGTATTCTGACAATTATTTTGGTGTAGCTTATCTTGCTTATTTTTTGTAACGTTCATTTGATCGGTGCCTTGAGCGAGCGTTTATATTCCTGCAGCCATTCCTTAGTCACTGGTTCGATTCGTGTTCCGCCCTTGCCGTCCGGATTGGCCATGAGTATGCGAATCTCCTCGCCTTTCCGGGCTGTACAGAAGGTGAACTCCACGTTGGTTGCCACCCCCCATTCCCCTCTTGTGCTGAGAGCAATCAGGGAGATCTCGCCGGCCTTGCCGTAGCGGTTCCTCAGGAGGTCGTCAAATTCGTAGACTGCAGAATCGCAGGCCTTTTGAGGGGTCAATCCGCTGCCCATCAGAGCGACGATCCGATAAGAGAGACATCCCTTCATGATGTCTTCTCCCAGCCCGGTGGCGGCCGCCCCTCCGATGGAGCTGTCCACATAGAAGCCCGAGCCGGGCAGGGGTGAATCGCCTACTCTGCCCGGTTCCTTCATGAAAAGCCCCGATGTTGATGTGCCAGCAGCCATCGATCCCTGCATATCCAAGGAGATGGCCCCGACCGTATCGTGCCCTCGATAGGGGCTGACAGACTCCGGTGTTGTGGTCTTGGCAGCCTCCAGCTCCCAACGTCTTCTGGCTCTGTCCGTCAGCATATTGCGCATTTCGAATCCGCTGACCTGGGCGTAGCGAGTCGCTCCCTGTCCAACCAGAAAGCTGCTGGTATGGCGTCGACTCAGTTGCCTTGCCACGGATATGGGGTGGAGTACATGCTGGATGCCGGCCACTGCGCCCAAGGCCATGCTGTTCCCGTCCATGAAAGCAGCATCCATCTCCATCTCGCCTTCCCGGTTCGGCAAGGCGCCATAACCGACGGAGGTGTAATCCGGGTTGGCCTCAACTTCTTGAATCAGCGTCTCGACAGCGTCGCCCGCCTGGCCGCCCTCTTCAAGACCGGAACTGGACTTGACCATACCCTCATAGGCCATCCGCCAGGTAGCGATGGATGCCCAGGTGGACTGATCTTGGCTGGCTTGCTGCGGGGATGAATCACTCATTTCCTTGTTTCTTTCTGTCGGTATGGTTGTTTGGCCCTTCCTGACCGAAACACGAATGCAGTTAGTATGCCGGTCCTCAGCCGATCGTCGAACGATCAAGCTGATGGACCGTGCTCTTGAGGGCAGACTGTCAGTAGCGGGCTTGCCTTGCTCGCATGCAGACAGCAATGATGTCCTCTATCCTATTCTCGTCTATTAATGACAATTACTAAAGATACTTCTTGTTTTGTAGAATGTCATGTTTGTGCTCTTAATCGTTTGTCAGGTATCAGTTATGCATACATGCCATTAGGTCGCTTTAGAGAACGGATACTAATAATATGCTTGGTAATCGCCTTATGGCAGATCTTGATAATTCATAGTGGCACGATGTCTTTGGCTTGTATGATTCCGAATTGGGTATATACTGTTAACAAAATAGTACCTATCGCAGTATTCATGACCAAGACGGTTCATGGAATCTGGTTGTCTTGCAGTATATGAGTGAAGCAATCGCTCTCCATCACGAATGGGGGATGTGCTGACAGTTCCGAGGAAGGGACCTTCATGGAGTCAAAAGAGGTACAGTGAACAGCAGTCCACCGATTTTGATGCTAGGCACCTTATCTACGTCATTTGAAGGCTTTGCAGCCAATACCACCGGGATCCTCGGCTCCCTGGTTGCTCGTTACTTCTTTCCGGGTTTCGGTCAGGGTACTTGGCAAGAAAGACCCAGGTTTCATGATCATGTGTGCAGGAGTCCGCTATGTGCGTATGGCTCTTTATGATACTTTCGTTGTCAAGAAGGGCAAGCTGACCATCTGAGGTCCGGTTCAAACAATTCGTGTTAATCAGCAGAAACAGAGGTAAGTAATGAGCAATACCGTGGAATGGTTCAAGCAAGCCAAGTATGGAATGATGATTCACTGGGGTCTCTATTCGCTCCTGGGAGGGGAGTACCAGGGAAAGTCGTCAAGCAACTACGCGGAGTGGATCCAATCTAAGCTCCAGATTCCCAACAAGGAGTATGAACGCCTGACCCAGGCCTTCAATCCCATCTACTTCGATGCCGATGCCATAGTCGATCTTGCAAAGCGTTGCGGCATGCAGTATCTGGTCGTCACAGCAAAGCATCACGACGGCTTCGCCATGTACCGATCCCTGGTAGATGCTTACAACGTCTATGACGCGACACCATTTCACCGGGATGTAATTGGTGAGTTGTCTCTGGCCTGCCGCAAGGCTGGCCTGCGATTTGGCCTTTACTATTCTCAAGATTTGGATTGGCATGAACCGGATGGCGGCGGATACCTCTCAAATGACATCGAGACGGCGGGCACCACCTGGGACAACAGCTGGGACTTTGTGGGGGAGAAGAACTACGACCGTGCGTTCAAGCATAAGATCATGCCGCAGATTGAAGAGATCATGAGCAACTATGGGGAAATATCGGTCGCCTGGTTCGACATGCCCATGACTCTCAGTGACGAGCAGAGCCAGACCATCTACGATACGGTCAAGCGCCTACAGCCCGACTGCCTGATTAATTCCAGACTTGGCAACGGTCGCTACGACTATGTCTCTTTGGGAGACAACGAGATCCCTGAGGATTCGGATGCCAGCGCCAAAGCCTCCTCGGAGGAAGATGTCGATTACAATTCCGTCGAAGGATTCAAACCCTCAAAGCTCGGCCTTTATGAGACCGCCGGAACCATCAACGATTCCTGGGGATTCTCCTACCATGACCAGAACTGGAAGAGCCCGCAGACCATTCACGATTACAAGGCCCATTTGAACAAGTACGGCATCAACTACCTGCTCAATGTGGGTTTGGATGGACTGGGACGAGTTCCCATGGCGGCAGAGCAGGCGCTCCTAGGAGCTCAAGCTCTGGAGGCTTGAGGAGTCGGAATTCTGCCAATTGGCGAGGGACTCTGTGGTAAGGATGCTGATCCTGTCCTACGGAATCCCTTGCTGTCTGCCTGCTTCATTTTGCATGGCTTTGCGGCTTTCAAAAGCGAGCTTTTTGTATTCAGCAGCAGTGAATCTAAGAAGCTGTGGACCGGTTCATCTGAATGAACATGCCCTCAATGCCTTTATTCCTTTGAAACTTGACGGTGGGGTATCGTTTGATACCTTTTTTATTGTCTACAAGTCCTTAGCATGGACCATCAGATAGTCCCATGCACGGGTGGGGAGCAGAGCATGAAGGGCGACCAGAGGCTTGGCGCCGAAGCCCAGAAGGTAGCGTGGACGGGGATGGCGTACTGTCGAGGCACGTACGATGGTCTTGGCGATGGTTGATGGTTGGGTCAAATGCCTGCTGGAGTACAGTTTGCGCAACCCGGCGGCAGCTTGGGATCCTGACTTTTGATAGGCATTCTTGCGTGTGACTGTCTGGAGATGTTCGGCGGCTATCGCACCCCAGTTGGTGGCGATGGCCCCCGGCTCGATCAGGACCACGTCGATGCCGAAGGGACGAATTTCCATGCGCAAAGCATCACTGAAGGCTTCAAGAGCGTATTTGGTGGCATGGTACCAGGCACCCATATAGGTGACCATCCGGCCAGCCATGGATGATGTGTTCACGATCCGGCCGCGTCTGGCTTGGCGCATGGCGGGCAGTACCAGCTGGGTTAAGCGGGCAAGGCCGAAGAGGTTGACCTCGAATTGTCGTCGGACCTCTTCGATGGAGACCTGTTCGACCGGACCATAGGAGCCATATCCGGCGTTGTTGACCAGCAGGTCGACGCGTTTTTCCTTCTGCAGAATTCGTGCGACAGCCTTCTCAATGGATGCAGAATCAGTCAGGTCCATCCGCACAGCCGTCACCCCCTTGTCTCCAAGCGGCTCCAGCCGTTGAACGCGTCGTCCTGCTGCATACACTCGGTATCCATGCTCTGCGAGCATTCGAGCGGTTTCATACCCAATGCCGCTGGTGGCCCCTGTGACCAGTGCAACTCGAATGGTCATTTCCTCACCTCTTTTGGCCGGCACAACCAAGAATTCTGTCTCTTGCCTGTCTTTGAGGCAAAGTATATGACAGAGATCTCAATGCAGGGGCCCAACAGCTGGATAAGGCGAATCTCGCGTCCGAGTTTGGAGTGCGACACAACTCTGACAAGACCTTTACCCGAATTCGTTCTTGCCGAGCATAGCTTACAAACCGTAGTGAAGAGATAGGACTCAGGATACAAACGACCAATGCTTCGATATGGGATGAGCTTGCATGGGAAGGGCTATCTGAATGTGTTGATTACGGATTCGCAGGCTGCGGTTCGCGAGAGACTCCCAAGGGAACCTTAAGATAAATCTCTGAAATTTCGAGATTAGTCCGGTCTGTTTTGTCATAGGCACGTTTAATTTGGATGCTTGTCGCGTCCGCAAAATGCAAGCGTCTGGTCAAATAATGGTCGCGTTTATAAGATTGCTGAAACTTCGCTGTACGCTTACTTTACTGCTGATTGTAGATTCCGTAGGAGGTTTCAGCATGCAGGGCACACGATTTACCTATTGGTGGCACGGATTCGATCTGTGACGCCGCGTGCCTTGTAGGAACGGTTGCACGGATCGGAACCCACCGACCCTGCAGTCGTCGACAGCATTTCCCGTGCATCGTCACCGCATAGTCGGTAGGACAGCACCAGCGACAATGGTTGTAGTAACCGCATGGGAAAGGACAAGCCAATGACATTGGCGGATCATATGAATGCCAGGGTCAAAGCTCTGGCACCGAGCGACATTCTCGAGTTTAACAAGGAGATTGCCGGAATAGACGGCATTGTGAAATTGACCTTGGGGGAGCCTGACTTCTTCACCCCTGAGCATGTCAAGCAGGCGGGTATCCAGGCCATCCAAGACAATCACAGTCATTACACCGAGAGCCGCGGTATGCCCAGTCTGCGTAAGGCAGCTGCCGACTATCTTCAGGCCAAGTACGGGCTGGACTACGACCCTGACAGCCAGATGGTGATTACGGCCGGTGCCACCGGGGGCATCTTCTCGGGCCTTACCGCCATGATCAACCCGGGTGATACGGTCATTCTGCCCACACCCATCTTCCCGCTCTATATTCCCATCGCCCAGCTGAGCGGCGCCAAGACCGTCTTCATAGATACTTCCGAGGACGGCTTCATTCTCAAGCCGGACAAACTGGAGGCCGCCGTCGAAAACAGCGAGGGTCCGGTCAAAGCCCTGGTGCTCAACTATCCCACCAACCCCACCGGCGTGACCTATGCCCGCGAGGATCTGGAGGCTCTGGCCCAGGTGGCGCGCAAGCACGGCTTCTTCGTGCTCAGCGATGAGATCTACGCCGAGCTGACCTACCAGGGTACTCACGTGTCCATGGGCACTATCCTGCCCGAGCAGACAGTCGTTCTTGGCGGGGTTTCCAAGTCCCATGCCATGACTGGATGGCGTGTCGGCATCGCAGCTGGCCCCGCCGACGTCATTGACCAGCTCGGCAAGGTCAACGAGTTCACCATCACTTCGGTAACCACCAATGCCCAGTATGCAGCCAAGGAGGCGTTGACCAAGGGCATGAATGACACGGATCCGATGCGCGAGGCTTATCGCAAGCGGCGGGACTATCTGGTCAAGGCCCTGCCCGAGGTCGGTCTGGATGTCATCGATCCCAAGGGCGCCTTCTATATCTTCGCCCGGCTACCGGAGGGCATGCGCGACAGCTGGAGCTTCGTCTACGACCTGGCTCGAAAAGCCAAGGTGGCGGTAATCCCCGGTGCAAGCTTCGGACCCGGGGGTGAGGGCTACGTCCGCATCTCCTACGCGGCCTCCATGGAGGATCTGCATACCGCCGTGGAGCGGATTGACAGCTACATGCGTAAAAATTGCAGCTGATATCTCTGACGATTCAAATTACAACCATCAACGAAGACAGTTACCAAGGACTTGAAAATGACTAGCATTCTTATGTATTCAGTACGTCCCGACGAGCAGGAGGCCATTCAGGCCTGGGCGCAAGCCAATGACATTCAAGTGGATACCACTGACCACGATCTGGGGATGAACACTGTTGACATGATCAAGGGATACGACGGAATCGTCATCCAGCAGCACGCGGCCCTGCCCGAGCCTGAGCTCTACCAGCGGCTCAAGGAGTATGGTCTCAAGCAACTGACCCTGCGAATCACCGGGTATGACATCGTCAACCTGCAGGCCGCTCGGGAGAACGGGTTGGTCGTTACCAACGTACCTGCCTACTCGCCCCGGTCGGTCTCCGAACTGGTTCTGGCCCAGGTCATGCGTCTGGTTCGGCATCTGGGGGAGGCCAGCGCTCGCGAGGCCAAGGATGACTATACCTGGGATGGACTTCAGGCCCATGAGATCCACAACCTGACCGTGGGGATCATCGGAGCAGGCAAGATCGGGTCGGCCGTGGCCAGAATCTTCAGGGCCCTGGGCTCCACGGTTATCGCCAACGATCCGGTTCACCGCCCCGAGCTGGCAGACACACTTGATTACGTGGATTTGCCCACCCTTTTGAAACGGGCCAACATCGTCACCGTTCATACGCCGCTGGACGAGACTACCCATCATCTGATCAACGCGCAGGCCCTGGAAGCCATGAAGTCCTCGGCCTTCCTGATCAACGCCGCCCGAGGCCCCATTGTGGATACCCCGGCCCTGATTAAGGCCCTGCAGACCAAGTCCATCGCGGGTGCCGCCATCGATACCATCGAGGGGGAGGCCGGCATCTTCGAAAAGGACCTGAGCGGGACCAAGGTCGATAACCAGGCCCTTGAGACCCTCAAGGCAATGCCCAATGTGGAGGTCTCGCCCCACATCGGCTTCTACACCGATGCCGCCGTGAACGCCATGGTCAACATCTCCCTGAACGACGTGAAGACCATTCTGGAGGGCGGCACCAGCGAGCATCAGGTGGACTGAAGATATTGTCTATGCGACCCGGACTGGGAACCAACCGACTCAGGCAGGATTCTGTGCAAAGGTAATGGTGCCCTGGTCCGGGTCCATGCTTTCCACGATGGCCAGGGACTTGAGGTTGTAGCCCTCTTTGCGCAGGGTGCGGCCGCCCTCCTGGAAGCCCTTCTCCACGGCGATGCCGATGCCCTCGATGACGACCTTGGCATCGTGGCAGATGTCGATCAGACCGTGCAGGGCGTTGCCCTTGGCCAGGAAGTCGTCAAGGATCAGCACATGCTCGCCCTCCTTGAGGAAGCGCTTGGCGACGATGACGGGGTACTCACGCTGCTTGGTGAAGGAGTAGATGCGGGCCGTGTACTGATCGCCGTCAAGGTTGATGGACTGGGTCTTCTTGGCGAAGACCACCGGCACGTCCCCGAAGTGGCGGGCAGCCAGGCAGGCGATGCCGATGCCGGATGCCTCGATGGTCAGAATCTTGTCGATTTGGTGACCGGCAAACAAGCGGGCCCACTCAGCTCCCATGTGGTCGAAGAGCCGTACGTCGCACTGATGGTTGAGGAAGGCGTCCACCTTGAGTACATTGCCAGGCTTGACCGTGCCCTGGCGGCGGATTCGCTCCTCAAGTTCCTGCATGTCATCGTTCCTTGTCGTCATGAAAGCGGGGCCCCTATGGCCCCGACGGATAGACACCAAGATAACCCGGTTCTGGGACTGTGGTCCGGCTGTCCGGATCCGCCGGGTTTCACCTTCAGCGGATTGGAGTGTCTTCCTGGCGTGTCAGTCCGTCAATCCGCGGATTCAAGGCCCTGACTGTTACAGTGAAAATTGACCGCAATGGTCACGCATCGTCGCGGTGCGTTCAAGGACCTAAGGAGGACCATATGGGGATTCTGGATGATGCAAAGGATGCCATGAAGTCTGCCGGCGAGAAGATTTCCGATGTCGCTGGCGATGTTAAGGACACGGTTATGGACAAGGCATCCGATGCCAAGGACGCCGTTGCCGATAAGATGGGCGACGCCAAGGACGCTGCCCAGGACAAGATGGGTGACGCCAAGGACGCCGCCTCCGACAAGATGGACCAGGCCAAGGCCGATGCCAAGGTCGGCAAGGCCAAGGCTGAGCAGGGCGCCACCGAGGCTGTCAACAACGCCAAGGACCAAGTGCGCAACTGACTGGGTCATCTCGGCTTCCCCGACTAAACCCCGTCCGCTTTCCCTATCCGAAGCGGGCGGGGTCTTTTATGTCTGCTGGCTAACCCGTGAGCCAAGGTCGATGACACCGCTTTGTGGTAGAAATAGTTGGTTGCCGGGTGTGCGCCATCCGGCCTGTGACGGTGACCGAGACCAGATGGCAAGAGGTGGCTTGTGAACGAGGAACCGGACTTGATCCAGCGCAGTGCCAAGGAGCTGCTCAAGGGGCTCAACGATCGGCAGGCCGAGGCGGTTCAATACCAGGGGCCGGCCCTGCTGATCGGTGCAGGTGCAGGCTCGGGCAAGACCAGGGTGCTGACCCGCAGAATCGCCTGGATCCTCAGTCAGTTTGGTGCCTGGCCCAGTCAGATTCTGGCCATCACCTTCACCAACAAGGCGGCCTCCGAGATGCGCGAACGTCTGCGTAGGTTGATTGGGCCTGTGGCCGACCGCATGTGGGTGTCTACCTTCCATTCAGCCTGCGTGCGTATTCTGAGGCGAGATGGCAAGGAGATCGGCTTACGGTCGGGCTTCACCATCTATGACACAGCCGATTCCGAGCGCCTGATCAAGCTGATCGGCAAGGATCTCAACATTGATCTGAAGCGCTACACCCCAAGAAACATTCTGAGCCACATATCCGACTACAAGAACAACCTGCAGGATTGGCGCACGCAGCTGCATGAGTACGCCCCCGACTACCGTCCCGGGCAGCGCGGCCAGCAGATCACCGCCCGCTTCGGCAACGAGGAGGAGCTCTACTCCGTGGTCTACGCCGAGTATGAGCACCGGCTGGCTCAGGCCAACGCCGTCGACTTCGACGATCTGATCGTACGCACGGTCCAGTTGCTCCAGCAGTC
>NZ_JBVPQK010000012.1:0-23086 GCF_058197115.1 Bifidobacterium sp. POST2/T3 (B1) | reverse complement strand
GCCTTTTCGGTAGTCAGATTGTTGGAGACCAATTTCCCCAAGTACGTGGATTACCAGTTCACGGCGCAGATGGAGAACGGCCTGGATATGATCGCCCATGGCAAGGAACGAGGCAAGGATTGGCTGACCCGGTTCTACTTCGGTTCGGGCCCGGGCGCTGCCCAGAACGCTGACCAGGCCCATCAGGGCCTACAGGAGCAGGTGGCCCAGCTGGGAGACATCGACGCCCGCAAGATCAATACCATCGAGATCGGTGATGGCCTGCAGGTGAGGGTCGGTCGCTACGGTCCCTATCTTGAGGATACGGCCGACCTGGATGCCGACGGAAACCCCAAGCGAGCCTCGTTGCCGCCCACCATGGCTCCGGATGAGCTGACAGTGGCGGCGGGCCATGAGCTGATCGCTGCAAATGCCGGCGGTCCCCGTCAGCTGGGCAAGGATCCGCAGACCGGCGGTCGGGTCGAGGTGCGCAAGGGTAGATTCGGTCCCTATGTGGCCCTGATTAGCCCTGAAGAGGAAGCAGCAGAGCAGAAAAAGTCGACCGGCAAGACTGCACGGACGACCAAGCAGACTGGTCCTAAGCCCAAGATGGCTTCGCTATTCAAGACCATGGATCCAGACACGGTCACCCTGGAGGATGCTCTGAAGCTGCTCAGCCTGCCTAGGACGGTGGGCAGCATCGAACTGACCGATGCCAAGACGGGAGAAACCAGCCAAGCCACCGTCACGGCCAGCAACGGCCGTTATGGCCCCTATCTGACGGCCACTAAGGCCGACGGCGGCACCGAGACGCGTTCGCTGACCGACGAGGGGCAGATTTTTACTATCGACCAGGCCGGTGCCAAGGCCCTCTTCGACCAGCCTAAGTACGGACGGCGTTCCCGGAGCGCTGCCAAGCCTCCTCTCCGTGAGCTGGGCACGGACCCTGACAGCGGCAAACCCGTCACCATCAAGGATGGGTTCTACGGTGTCTACATTACCGACGGGCAGACCAACAGAACCCTGCCCAAGCAGTACACGGCCCAGTCCATCGAGCCGGAGGTGGCCTTCCGCCTGCTGGCAGAGAAGCGCGCGGCCGGACCCGCCAAGAGGCGTGGCAGGACCACCCGCAAGTCGACTGCACGAAAGTCGGCGTCCAGCAAAATTACAGCTGGCAAGTCGTCTACTCGCGCCCGAAAAACCACAAAGAAGACAAAAACTTCCAAGACTTCCAAGACTACGGAGCATCAGGCATGAGCGATGGTTTGTTCATTTCCTTCGAGGGCGTGGATGGTGCAGGCAAAACCACCCAAGTCCAACAAGCACACAACTATCTGCAGGAGCGTGGCCTGCGATCTCTGGTCACTCGCGAGCCAGGCGGCACCCCCGTCGGATTGACCATACGGGAACTCGTTCTGCATGGATTGGCCGCTTTCCCCTCGGTTGCCGTGACCGGAGGTACCGATGTGGTTGACGCCTCCGACGATCTTGCCCCCAGGACCGAGGCCCTGCTCTATGCGGCGGACCGGGCTGAGCATGTAGCCCAGGTGGTGCGTCCGGCTCTGGAACGCGGAGACATTGTGCTCTGCGACCGTTACTTGGATTCCTCATTGGCTTATCAGGCCGGAGGCCGTGATCTGTCAGTGGATGTGATTCGTCGACTGAGTCTGTGGGCCAGTCAGGACCTTCTGCCCAAGCGCACCTACTTGCTGGACGCGGATCCGTCCCAGTCCAAGTCGCGTCTGGATCATGAGCCCGATCGGCTGGAATCGGTTGGCGACGACTTTCAACAGCATGTGCGTCAGGCGTTCCTACAGCTGGCGCAAAGGGAACCCGACCGGTTCCTAGTTATCGATGCCACCCAATCCATCGACCAGGTCTGGCAGATCATCCAAGACGATTTGGACAAGCTGATTGAAGGGCGCGAGCCGGATCTGCCGCAGGTCGACGATGATCTTTCTGACGTCGATGCTGAGAGTGACGAATCTGACGTTCAGGACGATGCCGAAGAGGATGAAGCTACGGCAGAATATAAGGACGATGAGCAGGCTGTCGGCTCGGACTGGACCGGGGCTGCGGATAAGTCCGATCAGGCATTGGATGCCGATGCTGACCAAGATGACCAGTCCATGGAGGCAGGAACAGCCGGCGGGGATGCTGACGACGATTCGGCCCCTGTGGGCTCCCGCGCTCGCTGGTTGCTCCGGTCCCGACTCTTGCGGAAGACCCGATGAGTGTCTGGGATGCCATTGTGGGTCAGCAGCCCACGGTCGATCTGCTCAAGCGGACGGTGGCCGCTCAGGCGCAGGGTCATGACGAGGTTGCGCAGTCCTGGTTAATTTGTGGTCCTCCAGGATCAGGGCGATCCAATCTGGCCCGAGCTTTCGCGGCGGCCTTGATCAGCCCGGACCAGGGATTGAGCGACCAGCCCACCCGTGTCACTCAGCAGGTCTTGGCCGGAACCCATCCGGATGTGACCGTACTATCAACCAATAAGGTCACCATCGGTATCAACGAGGTCAGGGATCTGATCATGACCTCGGAGCAAATGCCCTCAACCTCGCGCTGGCGGGTCATCATCATTGAAGACGTGGACCGGATGCTGGAACGGACCACCAATGTGTTGCTCAAGGAAATCGAGGAGCCGGCCGAGCATACCATCTGGCTTCTGTGCGCACCCAGCGCCCAGGATGTGCTGCCCACCATCCGCTCACGGACGCGGGTGCTCAACCTAGCGGTGCCATCCAACACCGCAGTGGCGGATTTCCTGACTGATCAGGTGGGGGTGGACCGGCCTCTGGCCGCCAAGGCCGCTCGTCTGGCTCAGGGACACATCGGCATCGCCCGTCTCTACGCCACCAGGGATCAGGTCCTGGCTGACCGTGACGAGCTGGTGGTGGGTCTGCTGGGGCTGCGGCGTGCTTCGGATGCTGTGATTCTGGCTGGCCGGGTGGTTGATGCGGCCCGGGATCAAGCCACCGCCACCGTGGACGATGAGGTGGCCAAGGATGAGCGGGAGTTTCGGCAGATCAACGGTCTCAGGGACAAGGAACGCATTCCCCGGCAGTTGCGTGGAGCCTACCATGCATTGGGGGGCAAGGATCAGGTCCGCCGACGGGTTACCAGACTGACCCGGGACGTGCTGGACCGCAACCTGAGTACCCTGGCCAGCGTTTACCGGGATGTGGACGTCCTGCAGAACGGCGCCGAAGAGAAGGCTGGCCTGGTCAATTTGGAGAATCGGGCGGCTATTGCTGATCTGTCCGTCAGACTCTCCAGACAGGGGGCCATTGACCGTATTCAGCTGATCGCCCGAGCTCGCAAGAGGCTGGCTGCCAACGGTTCGCCGCTCCTGGTCTTCGAGGCGCTCTTCTGTACCCTGCTGGTCTGAGTACGAACCTAACTGTTTATCAGGCGAAAGTGCCCGGCGAGGTCATGTCGCTGCTGCCAATTCTTGGCGACCAGGTCGATTCCCTACATTCCAGCGCTGGCGGCAGAGCCACGTGAGAGGGCAGAATGGACTGTCCCTTGGCGTCGACCAGCCGCAGTGCCTCCTGGACAATGTCATTCAGGGGAGCCTTGACTGCAGTCAAGGTCGGACTGCTGATCAGACAGGCTGGGCTGTCCACGAAAGCGGCCACCTTGACTTGGTCGGGAACCTGGAAGCCCAGTTGGTTACAGGCCATCAGAGCGCCCAGGGCCAGCGAGTCGTCCCCGCAGATGATGGCATCGGGACGGTCATTTCCCTCAGCGAGCATAGTCATGACGGCATCGTGGCCGCGGCGCATGCTGCAGGGGCCGAACTGGATCCAGTCCGGCTGAGGTGTCATGCCTAAGGTGTTGGTCAGGGTGGAGAAGGTCGTGAAGAGCTCAGTGGCCGCACTGGTGTTCAGTTCGCGGCTGAGATAGGCCACCGAATGCGCGTTCTGCTCGGCCAGGTGGGCGATGATCAGCCGCATGGAGGCCGCCTGGTCCATGCCGACCCAGCTGGTGTGGTAGGAGAGCGGTCTGCCACCGACCTGGACGATGGGTAGTCCGGACGGCAGGTCGACGGGCATACCGACCGGATCGTCGTCCAGCGAAGGAACGATGATGATTCCTTCGACTTGTCGGGCTGCCATGGACCTGATGGCCGCCTCTCGCTCCTGGTCGCCCCTGACGGATATGACCAGCAGGTAGCGACCCTGTTCTGTCAGCCTCCTGCTGAGCAGATCCAGTATGGACCCGTCTATGCCCGTGGAAGTGCCGCACAGGATCAGCCCTATGGTTCTGCTGCGGTCTGATCGGAGGGTGCTGGCAGCGAAGTTGGCCGAGTAGTTGAGCTTTTCAGCAGCAGCTCTGACTCTGCGGCTGATGTCGTCGTTCTTGCGTCTATGGCCGGAAAGGACGCGAGACACGGTCGCCGTCGAAACTCCGGCCAGGGCTGCGACGTTGGCAATGGAAGGCTTATTGTCCGCCGTGTGTCCCATCGTTTCCCTCAAAGGCCCTTTCCGTCGATGCCGGCTGCAGCTAGCGGCGGGTCACTCAGTCTGGGTCAGCTTAGTGACCAGGGAGTCGGCTACAGACTCGGCTTCGTCGCCCTCGACAGTCACAGTGACCTTGTCGCCCTTAGCGATGCCCAGACTCATGACCATCAGAATGCTGCCGGCATCTACTGGATTGCCCTCGCCCTTGGCTATGGTGACCTTGCAACCGCTGGATGCGGCGGCCTGCGAGAATTCCGAAGCAGGCCTGGCATGAATGCCGACCGGGTCGGTGATGACTGTGGAACGTTGCGCTGTTGCCATGGTGATCATCTCTCCTGAATATATGGCCGATCTTGTCGAACCGGCATGTCTAGTGGTGGATACGCTGGATATCCTACCACTGCAGTAGGGAAATTACAGAAAACGATTACCGTTGAAAAACGAATGAATATGTGTATACTGAACATCGTTGCATGAAGAACGTTTCCACTGCCGATGTTCAGTCCGCCTCAGGGGCGGCTCGCGTGCAGTGGCCAGGCACTAAGGAGTGCGACATGGAGATCCAAGGCGTGGGCATTGGCCGCGGCATCGCCGTTGGCCCGGTTATCCATATGGCGGCCGGACTGGACGTGCCCGGCGATGAGGCGAGACCTGAGAACCTGACGGCGGATGCTGAATTCGGCAGGGTCGAATCCGCTCTGGCATCGGTCAACAAGGACCTGCTCGCGCGCGCCAAGGCCGCCCAAGATGGGCAGGGGGCCAAGGACGCTGCTCCGATTCTGACAGCCCTGGCCCAGATGGCCCAGGACCCGGCTCTGAAGACCTCGATCCGATCTCTGCTTGACGGTGGCAAGACCGCCGAGCGTTCCGTCTATGAGGCCTTTGCCGACTTCGAGGAAAAACTCCAGGCAATCGGCGGCTACATGGGGGAGCGGGCCAACGATCTGCATGATGTTGGCCAGCGTGTCATCGCCCATCTGCTCGGTGTCCCGGCACCGGGCGTGCCAGAAAGCGACAAGCCATTCGTCCTGGTCGCCCCTGACCTGTCTCCGGCCGACACCTCCAGCTTGGATATGACCAAGGTTCTGGCCATTGTCACCATTGAGGGCGGTCCGACCAGTCATACCGCCATTCTGGCCCGGTCCAGGGGGATCGTCGCCGTCGTGGGCGCCCAGGACGCAGCCGGGCTGTCCGACGGACAAACGGTCATCGTCGATGCCGCTGCCGGCAGGGTGACGGCCGATCCGACCCAGGAACAGATTGAGAAAGCTGAGCAGGCCCGTCGCGAAGCGGATCAGGCCAAGGCTTTGCGGGGCCGCCCAGGCCAGCTCAAGGACGGAACAAGGATTCCCCTCCTGGCCAATGTCGGCAAGCCTGCGGATGCCGATCCTGCTCTGGAGTATGGAGCCGAAGGGGTTGGACTCTTCCGCTCGGAGTTTCTCTTCCTGGGCAACGAGCAGGCGCCCGGCGTCGAGGAGCAGGCCGAGGCCTATCGCGCTCTTCTTGAACGCTTCCCTGGTCGCAAGGTGGTCATCCGCCTGTTGGATGCCGGTGCTGACAAGCCGCTGCCCTTCCTGACGCAGGCCGATGAGCCTAATCCTGCCCTGGGGTTGCGTGGTCTGCGCACGCTCAAGGTCCACAGCCAGGTTCTGGAGGATCAGCTGGAGGCCCTTGCCCGGGCCGATGCCGAGACCAATGCCGACCTATGGGTCATGGCGCCAATGGTCGCCGACGAACATGAGGCTGACTATTTCGTACGTTTGGGCAAGAGCAAGGGGCTCAAGCGCGTGGGTGTCATGGCCGAAGTTCCTTCGATTGCACTGATGGCCGACAAAGTGGCCAAGGTGGCCGACTTCGTCAGCATCGGCACCAACGATCTGACCCAGTACACGCTGGCCGCCGACCGCACGCTGGGCTCGGTCGCCTCCTATCAGACCGCCTGGCATCCTGCCGTCCTCAGGGCCATCAAGCTCATAGCTGATGCCGGTCAGGCCAATAACATGCCTGTCGGAGTCTGCGGCGAGGCGGCTGCCGATCCTGACCTGGCCGTGGTTTTGGCAGGCATCGGTGTGACCAGCCTGTCCATGACTCCGGTCGCCCTGGATGATGTTCGCGCCGAACTGGCCAAGCACACCATGGAGGAAGCCAAGGCGCTCGCCGCCAAGGCTCTGGACGGAGAGTTCTACCATCCCCAGGGTTGGTGAGCAGCCGGCCGGATTTGTGCAAATCCATCGGATCCGGTGCAGTCGATCAAGTCAAACAGCACGAGCAAGGAGCAGACATGACAGATTTCCGAGCCTTCCTTCCCGACACATCCTTCGCCCTGGATGTACCAGCATCTGACTGGCGGGATGCCATCCGCAAGGCGGGCGACAGGCTGGTGGCATCCGGGTTCACCACAGATGCCTACACGGACCAGATGATCGAGACCGTCGAGAAGATGGGTCCCTACATCGTCATCGCTCCCGGTTTGGCTCTGGCTCATTCCCGGCCCAGCGAAGCGGTCCTGGGAACTGGCCTGAGCTGGGTAAGGCTGTCCACACCTGTTGAGTTTGGCAACAAGGCCAATGATCCGGTCTCCCTGGTAATCGGCCTGGCCGGACGGGATGAGCAGGAGCACCTGCAGGTGATGTCCGCCATCGCCGGTGCTCTGACCGACGCGAAGAAGACCGAGCAGCTGGCCAAGGCAGGCACACCTGACGAGGTTCGCGCCATTCTCGAATCGTGAGGATGACCCGCTTTTGCGGATCCCAGTATGGCAAACGCAAGAAGTAGTAGAAACAAACAAGGAACAAAGGAGCAACTCATGGATATTCTCTGCGTATGTGGCAATGGCATCGGCACTTCGGTTCTGCTCAAGGTCAACGTCGAGCAGGTGGCATCGGAGCTGGGCATGGATGTGACTGTGACCACCTCCGACGCGGGCAGCGCCAAGGGCACGGCCAACATGAACGACCTGGTGCTGACTTCGCCTCAGCTGGCGCCCGAGCTGGAGGGGACCACCACTCCGGTCGAGACCGTCCAGAACTTCATGGACAAGGACGAGATCAAGGGCATCCTGGAGCAGTACGCCGACTGATGAGTCCGGCGGACATTCATCATCGCCAGGCCGATGGAATACCCGCTCTTTAACTTGACAACAAGAGAGAAATAGTAAGGACAAACAATGAATGTCTTCCTTGCGGTGCTGAACTTCATCAGCCAGGAGATTCTGAATGTGCCCGCCTATCTGATTGGCATTGTGGCGGCCATCGGTCTGATCGCCCTGAAACGGAGCGCAGGCCAGGTCATTTCGGGCGCCCTCAAGGCGGCCATGGGCTATCTGATTCTGGGCGCAGGCGCCACCGTGGTTACCAATGCCTTGGACCCCTTCGGCAAGCTGGTCTTCAAGGCCACTGGCGCCCACGGGGTCGTCCCCACCAACGAGGTGATCGTGGCCCAGGCCTCCAGCCAGTTCGGTGCAGCCTCCGCCTACATCATCGTGCTCAGCTTCATCGTCATGATCCTGCTGGCACGGTTCACCCCGCTCAAGTACGTCTTCCTGACCGGCCACCATATGGTCTTCATGTCAACCCTGCTGGCCCTGGTCCTTTCGATCGGGTTCGGCAAGGGCAACAACCTGCTCATCGTGCTGATCGGCTCTCTGCTCATGGGCGTGATCATGGTGGCCATGCCCGCCTTCGCCCAGCCATACATGAACCGGGTGACGGGCAGCGACAAGCTGTCCATCGGCCACTTCAACACCTTGGGCTACGTGGTTTCGGGCGCGGTCGGCAGCGCCGTGGGCAAGAAGTCGCGTTCCACCGAGGATATCGACTTCCCCAAGGGGCTGAGCTTCCTGCGTGATTCCATGGTCTCCACCACCCTGCTCATGGTCGTCCTCTACCTGGTCTTCGCCGTCTGGACCGCCTTTGTGGTGCCGGCCAAGGCCGCCTTCGCCGTCTTCCCCTCCCATCCGGCCAACTGGGGATCCTTCTTCATGGCCGCCTTCGCCCAGGCCCTGCAGTTCGGCATCGGCGTGAGCATCATCCTCTACGGCGTCCGTATCATCCTGGGTGAGCTGGTGCCCGCCTTCCAGGGCATCGCCAACAAGGTGGTCCCCGGCGCTCGTCCTGCTCTGGACATCCCCATCGTCTTCCCCTACGGTGCCAACGCATCCCTGATTGGCTTCCTGGCCTCCTTTGCCGGCGGTCTGGTGGCCCTGGTCATCATCGCCGTCTGGCTCGGGCCCGTCTGGGGTCTGGCCCTGATTCTGCCGGGCATGGTGCCCCACTTCTTCGATGGCGGTGGTGCCGGTGTCTTCGGCAACGCGACCGGCGGCCGCATCGGAGCTGTGGTCGGCGGCTTCATCAATGGTCTGCTGATCACCTTCCTACCGGCCATCCTGATGACGGTTCTGGGCAGCTTCGGCCTGTCCAACGCCACCTTCGGCGATGCCGACTTTGCCTGGTACGGCACTGTGGTTGGCAAGCTGTCCCAGCTGGGCATCCCTGTTGGGGCCGTGGTCCTGGTGATTCTGGCAGTGGTGATCTTCGCCCTGGCCTGGGTCTGGCAGGTCAAGGTGGTCAACACCGGATGGCTGCCTGCCGCCAAGCATGCTGAGTTCATCGCCAGCGTCGAGGCTGAAGAGAAGGAGGCCAAGGCTCAGGCTCGTGCAGCCGCCAAGGCCGCTCGTGCACAGGCCAAGGCCGCCAAGGCCGAATAGGCATGCACAAGCTCGCCGTATAAGCGCCGGGAGAGGGGTATTGCTGATTCCTTTCTCCTAGTCCGATTTAGAGCCGCCCGGATCGTTTCCATGTGGAAGGATCCGGGCGGCTCTTGCACTTTTTGCGCAGGGTAGTGGAATTTATCGTGCGGGGTGCTGTTTGCGGCCGGTTTCACGGACGAACTTGACCTCGTCGGCTGGGCGGGCGAGAATCGAATCATGAGGATTATCACTGATTTCGGCACTATTCCCGATCGGTACGCCAAGCGCGCCCCTCAGTCCCTTACCCGCAAGGGACGTCCTGTAGTCTCCTTCCCCTTCCGGCTCGAGGATGTGCCCCAGGAGGCCCGCTACTTGCACTGGATGCTGGTGGATCCTGATTCCGTGCCCGTGTGTGGCTTCCCCTGGATTCACTGGTCTCTGGCCAACCTGCCCATCGAGGCTTTGCGTTCCTTGCAGCCTGAGGGGACCGAAAGCTCCGTGCTGGCGATTCCTGAGGACTTCTCCAGAAATTTGTCTAATCTGATTCCCGGTGTGCCCCAAGGGCGTACCTCGGCAGCCTCGCCCCTGGTTATGGAGGAGGAGATCGCTGATGATCCCGCCGTGCTTATGCGTTACAACGGCCCCACGCCTCCGGACCGGGTTCATGACTATGTGCTGTCGGTCTGGGCCACACAACAGGCCTTGCCCGGCTTGGAGGAGGGGTTCTGGCTCAATGCCCTGGCCCATGCCATCCATTCCGCCCAGCCGGTGGCTGCAGCAGCTCAGGCCTGGCTGCCAGCTGATGCCTGATCTGGTTGGGGCGGTGTAGCACTAGAGTGAGGCCATGCCCCAAGTGCGCAGACAGCCGTCATCCCTGCCTGCCCACGCAGTCGGGTGTAAAGGCATCCCCCGACTTCCGGACTGGTGATGACAGTTGACCACGACCAGACAAAGGAAGACGCTTATATGCCCTGCACCACGCTTCTGATAGGCAAGAATGCCAGTTACGACGGATCCACCATCATCGCACGGGATGAGGATTCGTCCAACGGAGAGTTTCGTCCCAAGCGCTTCGTATTGGTCGCTCCTGACCAGCAGCCGCGGCACTACCACAGTGTGATCAGCCACCTGGAGATAGATCTGCCCAACGATCCCATGCGCTATACCTCGGTGCCCGATGCTTTGCACAATCAGGGGCTCTGGGCTGCCGCAGGCGTCAACAGCGCCAATGTGGCCATGTCAGCCACCGAGACCATCACCACCAACGAACGTGTACTTGGTGCAGATCCGCTGGTTGAGCCCACACCCGCCCAGGGCCGTCCCGGGGATAAGGACTACCTGGCCGCAGTGCCCGGAGGCATCGGCGAGGAGGACCTGGTCACCATCGTCCTGCCTTATATCCACTCGGCTCGGGAAGGCGTCCAACGGCTGGGCTCCCTGCTGGAGCGCTACGGCACCTATGAGATGAATGGCATCGCTTTCAGCGACGTGGACGAGATCTGGTGGATGGAAACCGTGGGCGGCCACCACTGGATAGCCAAGCGCGTGCCTGATGATTCCTATGTGACCATGCCCAACCAGCTGGGCATCGACGAGTTCGATTTGGACGACGCCTTCGGAGATCAGACCGACCATCTTTGCTCGGCCGACCTGCGGGAGTTCATCGCCGACAACTACCTGGACCTGTCCGTGGAGCCAACTTCGCCCTTCAACCCGCGCGATGCCTTTGGATCCCACAGCGACTCGGACCATGTATACAACACGCCTCGGGCCTGGTACATGCAGCGCTTCCTCAACCCTTATGACGAGATCTGGGACGGGCCGGACGCCGATCACACTCCCACCAGCGACAACATCCCTTGGTGCCGTCAGCCTGAGCGGCTGATTACCGTGGAGGATGTCAAATACTTGCTCAGCTCTCACTACCAGGGCACACCCTACGATCCCTATGGGCGGACCGGCGACGAGCACACCAAGGGGCTTTACCGCCCCATCGGTATCAATCGCAACGACCAGCTGTCCCTGATTCAGCTGCGCCCCTACCAGCCTGAATCCTGCCGGGCCATCCAGTGGATTTCATACGGGTCCAACGCCTTCAATGCCCTGGTTCCCTTCTATGCAAATGTGGATCGTACGCCCGATTATCTGGCCAACACTACGGGCCGGGTTTCCACCGACAGCCTCTACTGGTCCGACCGACTGATCGCCGCCTTGTGTGACTCGGCCTTTGCCGGCACTCTGGCGGCAGTCGAACGTTACCAACAGGGCGTTGGCGCTGAGGGTCATCGCATGATTGCCGCCACAGATGAACAGGTGGCCCGCTTGGAAGGTGCCGATAAAGGCACTGACAACCCCGAGGTTCGCCAGGTGCTGGAGGCTGCTAACAAGGACATGGCCGACCTTCTGCGCAAGGAAACCGACGACCTGCTGAGTCAGGTGCTCTACACGGCCAGCATGGGCATGCGCAATGGCTACCATCTGTCCGACAACTGAGCCATCCGATTGACAAGGATCATAAAGGAGGAGAGCCTCATGACGGGCTTCGACGATTACGTCAGGCCATACGGTCTGTTTGACAAGATCGACGCCTTCGGCTACCTGAAGGATCTGCAGGATCATCCGGATATGCCGCGCAAGCATGGCCGGGTGCTGCTTGTTACCGCAGACACCCCGCTCAAGGCTTCGCGAGGGGAGGGCAAGACCACCACCACCATCGCGCTGATTGACGCCCTGCGCGCCCGGGGAGTGGATGCCGCAGCTGTCCTGCGTCAGCCCAGCATGGGCATTACCGCTGCCGGTTCCAAGGGTGGCGCCTCTGGTGGGGGCAAGTCCTCCCTGACCCATCCTGAGCTGGTGGACTGGGGTCTGTGCGGGGAGATGGGGGCCATTGAATCCGCTCAGAACCTGCTGGTCTCCTTTGCAGAGAAGGCTGTGGACGAGGGTCGGTTGGACACCGTCCTGGTGCCTAGGGTCAGCGAGGTGCCTTCGCGGTCCCTACGCCAGATCACCGTGGACCACGGCAAGGGCGATCTACCCGAACGGACCGTGTTGACGCCCACCTGTGAGCTCATGCAGATCGTAGTGCTCTCCCGGAGCATGGATGAGATCAAACGGCGCGTGGCCGCCATGGTCGCGGGGACCTTGGATGGCCGTCCCGTCACCTTCGGAGAGTTTGTGGACCTGTGGCGTATCACCGGCATTCTGACCGATGCGGTCAAGCCCGCTTTCACCCAGACCCTGGAGGGTTCTCCGGTCTACGTGCATGGGGGGCCATTCGCCAACGTCTCCATCGGCATTCCCAGCCTGGTGTCCGTGGAGATGGCCTGCGCCCGGCACGATGTGGTCGTCGTCGAGGCGGGCTACGGAGCCGATGCCGGCGCCCAGAAGTGGCTGGACATTGCTGCCCGAGAGTATGGGGCCCAGTGGCCGGCCGCCGCCGTGGTCGTCACCCGTGCCACCACCTGGCGGGACGATCCCAAGCTGAGCTGGCGTTATCCCTTCCACGTGCACCGTCTTGAAGGACTGGGTATCCCCACCTTCCCTCTGATCAACCTCTGGGAGGGCGAGGACGACCAGGTGGATTCCTTGCGGGAGACCGCCGACGGCCTGGGCTTCCGCAGGCCTATCGCGGGCAACCTCTTCCGGGACGGGGGCAAGGCCCTGGAGTCTCAGCTGGATGATTTGATCAAGGCCCTGCAGGAACCCGCGAAAGCCCAGAGGGATACAGCCAGCCTGCATGATATGTCCGTGCCGGATCGGATTCGCTGGATCGCCAAGAGCGCTTACGGGGTACCGGCTGATCGGGTCGTCGAGCGTGAGGGCTTCCAAGACAGCCTGCAGGCGGCCTCCGACCTGTGCAGCAAGGCTGGCATTTCCCTCGAGGATCTGGTTGTAGTGGCGGTCAAATCGCCGGCTACCATGACCGACGACGACCGGGCCGACCAGGACAAGCGCACAGTCACCCTAAAGAAGGTCGAGGCCCATACGGGTGCTGGCCTCCTGCAGGTGAATCTGACCACTTCCCTGACCACGCCCATGCCCAAGATCGTCTGAGCAGGCCATGCATATGGATTCGGCAGGCCTGTGACGCGCCGTGTTGCGGGCCTGCCGAAACCGTGTATAGTATCTACTTGGCTCTTGAAAGTGCCCTGCCCCTATAGCTCAGTTGGCTAGAGCAGCTGACTCTTAATCAGCGTGTCCGGGGTTCGAGCCCCCGTGGGGGCACAGAGTCAAAGCCCTACAGCCGCAAAGGCTGTGGGGCTTTTCCATTGCTCGGGGAATTCGTCTGGAACACGGTTTTGTTGGATATTCGTCGGATAAAAGTATCCGCAAAAGGAAAGCCACTCTGTGATGAAACGCAAAACCTATCGATTAATCAACAAATGCGTCTCAAGTCTGTCGTCTGCTGCTTTCCTTGGCCAAGGATCTCGGCCCTGGCGCACCGTTCCGTGCATGCTGAGCATAAAACCCGCAAGAACAGAAGCCGTTCATTTCTGACTGGTAGAAGGGTATGTGAGCCTTGCGCTGGTAATAGGAATCCTCTGCTGTCTGCAGGGGTAGGGGGGGGGGTTAAGCTGCCGCCTCCATAGTTGCTGGCTTGATTGTGTGGAGGCTGATCGCTTATTCGAGCGATCCCAGCGACCCCGGTCTGAATCCGTATGTGACCTGTTGCCGCGCTCACCTCGCCGGATTTTGCCTGTGCCAGGGGCCCGGGTCTTAGTCAAAGACTCGGAATATGGTGCCTGAGCAATACGGTATTTGAACACGCACGTTTAGACATCATATTGTCATGTTGTTATAATGTTCGCGGAATTCGAGGTTGAAGTTCCGGGGAGGCACTCTCCCACGATCATTCGCTCCGAAGCGGATGGGCTTCATCGTATGCGAGGAGGCAAATTGCTGAACGAGTATTTCCCGGAAGGCACCGTCATGTATAGGGACGGCGTAGCCGATTGGGAAGAAGCGGTGGACGTGGTCACTGGTCCGCTGGTTGATCTTGGAAGGATCAAACCCTCTTATGTCGATGCCATCAAGGCTTCGATACGCAAACCAGGCGGCACCTATATTGATCTGGGTCAAGGCATTGCCATGGCCCATGCCAGGCCCGAGGCAGGCGTTGTCACCACCTCTCTATCGGTGCTGAAGGTTGGCAGTCCCTTCCTGTTGGCCGATTCTCAGGACCACCCGATCAGCACGCTCTTCTGCCTGGCGGCGCAGGACTCGAACAGCCATCTAAGTCTGATGCAATCGCTGGCGACCTTCCTGAGTGACGCGAAGAATCAGGAACGGCTGGGCAAGGCCGCGAACGTTGAGGAATTGAGGACGATCCTCGAGGAAGAAAGGTAATCAACATGAAGATTCTGACGGTTTGCAGCACTGGACTGGGGTCGAGCTTCATTACCCAGCTCAATATTGACAAGGCGCTGAAAGAGCTTGGCGTGACTGGGGTCGAGACCAACCATAGCGATCTGGGTTCGGTCAACAAGGGCGATGCCGATATTATTTTTGTCGGGCGTGACATCGCTGATGCTGCCAAGGATCTGGGAGACGTAGTCGTTTTGAACAGTCTGATCGACATGAATGAGATCAAAGAAAAGCTTGCCGAGGCCCTGAAGCGCCATGGCATGGATGTTCCTGAAGGGGGGCAGGCGGCATGAACGGGGTATTAAAAGTCCTTTTGGACATTTTCCGACAACCTTCCGTCATCGTCGCGCTGATCTCCCTGCTCGGCCTGACTCTGCAACGCAAGTCTGCCACGGATGTCATGAAGGGGACCATACGCACGTTCGTGGGCTTTCTGGTCCTGGCCGCTGGCGCTGGCGTGGTGACCAACGCATTGACCCCCTTTGGGGATATGTTCCAGCATGCCTTCCATGTCCAGGGCGTTGTTCCCAATAACGAGGCCATAGTCGGCACGGTACTGGTCAAGTACGGATCCGTAGCTGCGCTCATCTTCTTCTTCGGAATGATTGTCAATATCATTCTTTCTGCAACGTCATATTTCAAATATGTTTACCTATCAGGACACGTGGCCTTCTATATGGCCACGATGATAACGGTCATCTTCGTGGCGGCAGGTTTCTCCACCTGGCAGACCCTGCTTTGGGGTTCAATCGCTCAGGGCCTGGTTGTGACCCTTTCGCCCGCAGTCGTGCAGCCTTTCATGAAAAAGGTGACTGGCACCGATGATGTGGCCCTGGGCCACACCGGCGGCTCGGGCATCGCCCTAGGTGGTCTGGTGGCTACGCTCACCCGTAGTAAGAAGCATCCCTCCAAATCAACTGAGGATATCAACTTCCCCAAGAACCTGGGCTTCCTGCGCGATACAACAGTCATCGTGGCCCTGTCCATGGCTGTGATCTATGTCATCGTGGCGCTCTTCGCCGGTCCCGGCTATATCGAGAGCAAGCTCAGCGACGGACAGAACTTCATCGTCTATGTGGTCTTGCAGGCCGCCACTTTCTCTGCCGGTGTCTACATCATCCTGGCAGGTGTTCGTGTGGTCCTGGGAGAGATTGTTCCTGCCTTCAAGGGCATCAGTGAGCACCTGGTCAAGAACGCCAAGCCTGCACTGGACGTTCCCGTCACCTTCACCTTCGCTCCTAACGCCGTTCTGATTGGGTTCCTGTCCAGCTTCGTCGGCGGCATCGTAGGCATGGCCATCATGGCCCTGGCCGGAACCACCGTCATCATTCCCGGTGTCGTGGCCCACTTCATGACCGGCGGTGCCACGGGCGTAATCGGCAACGGTGCAGGTGGTCGGCGTGGAGCCATTCTCGGTTCCTTCGTCAACGGCCTGGCCATAACCTTCCTGCCGCTCCTGCTTCTGCCGGTGCTGGGATCTGTAGGCAAGGGCGCCGCCACATACTCGGATGCCGATTTTGGTGTGGCCGGCATCTTCCTGGGCTACCTCAACAAGGCTGGCGGCCAGATTGCGATCATCGTGGGAATCATTGTTGTGCTGATCCTGGTCTATGTGGTCTCCTACTTCATGAACAAGCGCAAGAAGACCATTGCCGCTGCAGCTGACTCGGCTGACAAGGCCAAGGCCGTCGCCTGAATTGAATCCCCTGTCCAATCTGAGGCCGGCAGGGACAGCGATGGAGAGGGGTCATGGGACTAACGGACTTTTCAATATCAGTTCCATGACCCATCCGTAGCCGGAGAATATTGCTGCTTGGCTCCTGTATTGGGCAGAAACAGGTAGGGGCTTTTACAATCATTGAAGGCAGCAGGCCTCCGGTTAACGCAGGTCGCGGGATTTCGATTCATGAGGGCAATGAAATCAGGTGGATCGGTTTTGCAATGGTAGATGGAATTCCCAAGTATGTGTCCGTGCGAGACCATTTGCGCGGAAGCATCAAACGGATGAAGGATGGGGCGCAGCTGCCAACGGAGTCCGAACTTTGCACACGCTACAACGTCAGTCGGATTACGGTTCGTCATGCCATAGAAGATTTGATTCGTGAAGGGTTGATTGTTCGCAGTCAGGGCAAGGGTACCTTCAAGTTGAAGTCGCCTTCATCCTCTCGTGAGGTGATTAACGGCCACATCAGTGGATTCTGGCGCCAGCAGCGTGACCTAGGCAGAACAGTCAAGACCCGGGTGCTTGGCAACAGAATTGTCAAGAATGCCGATTTTGCGTCCAAGTTGGGTATCGATGCTGATGCAGACCTGATCGAACTGGAACGACTGCGTTATGTCGATGGCAATCTGCATCAATATGTTTGCACCTACCTGTCGGCTGTCCAGTTTCCGGAAATACTTGAGCATGATTTCTCCGATGGCTCCCTCTATAGCTTCATCGAGGAACAATACGACGTCAGGCTCGCCAGAAACGAGGTTGTGGTCCGCATCGAGAATGTCGATCCACGGATCGCCGGATACTTTCATGTGGACAGGGGTCGGCCCGTGCTGGCCATGGACTCCACCGTCTTCGACGGATTCGGTTCGGTGGTGGCATTCGGCATAGCTCTTCAACCGCCTGCATATTCCGAAATAGAGTTCGTCATCAACAGCATGCCGGGCTCCAGATGATCACCGCGCTCAGAGAGGTCGTCAACGGTTAGTGGTCATGACTTCGAATGTGTCTGCTGCGTTTCGGCCATTTCGCCCCTGCTTCTGCTGCCGGGCTGCTTTTGAATGGCCTCATTTGCTTGTGCGTCAGGCTTGAATGGTTCGTCCTGCAGTGGATAGTATTGAACATATATGCCCGATTCCTCGCAATGAGTGCATCGGAGATGGGAAGGCAGGTACGACCATGGGGCGTCTTCAAGGCAGGAAAGAGCGCGAGCCGTTTGTGCTCGAGCATGCCAGTATCGCGACCGGTGATGAAAAAGGCACGGTCCAGAAGGATATGTCTGTTCTGGTGTCCGCGGACGGCCGGATAGAGCAGGTCTGCCCGACCCCGCTGGCCTACGTGCCCTCCGGATATCACCGAATCAACGCTACGGGCAAGTTTGTGGCACCTGGACTCATCAATGCCCATACCCATCTCTTTGCCGACGGCAAGCCCTTGTCTGGCGGTACTGACCTGTCGCCGCGTGTGGTCGATGCCGGTTTGAAGGTAATGCACAGTCCTGCAGGCAAAGTCATTATGGATGCCAGGATCAAGGGCAACGTTTCCACGCTGTTGAACTCGGGAGTAACGACCATTCGTACCTTGGGTGATGTGGGCTATGAGGCGGTTCGTCTGCGCGACAAGATCGATGCCGACGAGCTGACAGGCCCGCGCATGCTGGCTGCTGGCCCTCTCCTGGCGATTCCCGGAGGGCATGGCGATCCCTTCATCGCCCTGTCCTGCTCCTCTCCAGAAGAGGCCAGGCGTCGGACCAGGGAGAACCTGGACCATGGGGTCAATGCCATCAAGGTGGCTGCGACCGGCGGCGTCACCGATGCCACCAAGCTTGGCGAGGCCGGCAGCCCGCAGATGACCGAGGAGGAGATGGCCGCCGTCTGCGATGAGGCCCATGAGTTTGGTGTGTTGGTCGCAGCGCATGCCCAGAGCCCCGAGGGTGTCAAGGCCGCTCTCAAGGCAGGTGTGGATACTATCGAGCATGGCAGCGCTCTGGATGACGAGATGATTGGGCTCTTCCTTGACAATCCGCGCTCGCTTCGCGGCTTCTCGGCTTTGGACCCCACCCTGTCCGCCGGACTGCCCCTGGTCAAGATCAGTCAGCAGGAGCTGGGGATCAACGATATAGTTCGCGGCAATTCTGAGCTGGTCGTTGACGGCATGGTCAAGAGCGCCAAGCAGGCTCATGAGAACGGCATTGCCGTCGGAGTCGGCACCGACACAGGCATGACCTTCGTGCCCCAGTACGGTACTTGGCGAGAACTCGATTATCTGGTGCGGTACGCGGACTTCACCCCGGCGCAGGCCTTCCACGCCGCCACTCAGGTCAATGCCCGAAACCTGGGCTTCGATAATGTCACCGGTTCGGTCGACACGGGCAAGGATGCAGATCTGATCGTCCTTGACGAGGACCCTGCCAAGAATGTGCGGACCCTGGCTGATCCCAAGCTGGTAATCGTCCGCGGCAAGCCGGTATGGCGGCCTGAGGTCAAGCACTTCGAGGAGATCGATCGCCTGCTCGACAGCTTCTGATCATTTGCTTTAGGGCCATTCAGAAGCGTGCAATAGTTTGGCCGGCTGATGGCTTCCCGATGACCGGGTGGTATGCAAGCATGTCGGTATGCAAATGGGAGAACCGAGAGTGGATCAGGTCGGCCCGGCCAAGGTTGTAGGAAGGTTGGCACCTTCGCCGACTGGGCGAATGCATCTGGGCAATATCTATGCATGTCTGGCGGCCTGGCTGGGTGTCAGGTCGCAAGGGTCTTGCGGGGTTCTGCGGCTTCGCATTGAAGACATAGATACGCCGCGTGTGGTCAAGGATGCCGATCGCTGGATCATGGACGACCTGGCATGGTTGGGATTGGATTGGGATGGCGAGGTGGTCTACCAGTCCCAGCGCGCTGATACTTACAGTCAGGGTTTGAAATTGCTGGAATCGCAGCGATTGATTGGCGGGCAGTCTCTGGTTTACCCCTGCTTCTGCTCCCGTGCCGACATCCGCGCGGCATCGGCGCCGAATGAAGGCGACGGGTTCATTGTCTACCCGGGCACCTGCCGAGGACTTTCCCCTCAGGTGGTCAGTGAAAGGCTGGCTCGGGCGCAGCGGCACAGCCTTCGGATCGCAGTCCCTGATCAGCCCTACGAGTCGGATGCCACCTGTCGCTTCGACGATCTGATTTTTGGCCCGCAGTCCTTCAACTTGCCCAGGCAGGTCGGTGATGTGGTCGTTCAACGCTCGGATGGCTTGGTTTCCTACCAGTTGGCGGTGACGGTGGATGACCTGGCCATGGGCGTCAATCAGATTGTGCGAGGACGGGACCTGCTGAGGTCCACGGCCATTCAGATGTGGATCCGGAATCATCTTCAGCCGCAGGCTCCTCGTGTTCAGTATGCGCATCTGCCTCTGATTGACGGCGTGGACGGCAGAAGGATGTCCAAGCGCTTCGGATCGCCGGATCTGGGATCGCTCAGAAGAGACGGCTGGACGGCAAGGCAGGTGCTTGGGGTCTGTGGATGGCTCCTGGGACTCATGGATCGACCCAGACCCGTGAGTGTGCAGGAGCTGCTGGATGGTTTCACGTGGAACATGTTGGCTGCTGACCGCAAGGACAGGAAGCTGGATCTGAGCAAGCTGAACGTTTCCGGAGCAAAGCCGAATCTTTGAGTTCCCGGTACTCAGCCGCGCCGATCATTTACGGCGTGTGTTTACCTGTCGGCTTTCAGGCTTACGGGAATTATTGTTTAGTGACTGCTGCACAGCAATATTCGTGACCGTACAACGTGACTCATCGATCCTGGTTCATTAGTTTTGCCGTTTGGTGCTCGGGATCGGAGCGAATTTCGGTATGAGCCACTGGCTACCATGGCCTCAGTCAAGGCTTCCGGATTTTAAGGAGGTAGCGGGTCATGGTCGCCTATATGGACCACAAGGATCTGGGCAATCGGCAGATCAGCAGGGAACGAGCTGGGCAGATCGCGGATGGGGTCAAGCGTGTAGCTGAAAGAATCGCCAAAGCGGAGGACTCCGCCGGTCGAAAAGAAGGCTCGGTGACTCTGCTGGCGGCCACCAAGACCCGCGATGTGGGCGAAATCATGGCAGCCATCGATACCGGGGTGCGTCGGATTGGCGAGAACCGTCCTCAGGAAGTCACCGCCAAGGCCCAGGGGTTGTTGGAACTTTGTCGGGACAGGGGGTTGTCCCTCGGCACTGCCACTACAGACAGTGATTCATCAAGCGCCAGCGTTGGCTTCCATCTTATTGGGCAGCTCCAATCCAACAAGATCAATAAGATCCTGCCATATGTCGACACGGTCGAGTCGGTCGACGGGCTCTCGCTGGCTCGGAAGCTGGCCACGCGGGCACTGGCTGCGGGCAGAACTGTGGGCATACTCCTGGAGATCAACGAGTCCGGCGAGCAGGCCAAGTCGGGATGCGCTCCCGACCAGGCCCTGGATCTGGCTTATGAACTGGCTGCCATGGAGGGGATTCATCTTAAGGGTCTGATGACCGTCGGTGCACATGTGGATGATGAGGCTGTCATCAGGAGCGGATTCGCTCACCTGCGCGGTCTGCGCGATCGCATCAGGGATTCGGGGGAGCCAGGCACTGACACCTGCACCATGCTGTCCATGGGAATGACCGGAGACATGGAGTATGCCGTGGCTGAGGGGTCGACCGAGGTCCGTGTAGGCACAGCCATCTTCGGCCCGCGGGCTTTTATCTGACCAGCCACTGCCTGTTTCGGAACCCGATTCTGTTAAGAGGACCGGCCTGGGGCTAGACTGTGCCCTATGAGAATCGCGCGTTTTTCCTACAAGGACACCCCACGATACGCTTTTGTCCAAACTGACAAGCAGGACGGCAAGGACTATCTGGTTGAGCTGAGCGGCTACCCCCTGACCGGCCAGCAGGTCGAACCCACCGGTCAGCGCTACCCTCTGGACGACGAGGATGTGCGGCTGCTGGCTCCGGTCATCCCCTCCAAGATCTACGGCGCTGCCAAGAACTACCGCGCCCATGCCGCCTACATGGCCGAGCATGGCCAGTCCTCGAATCCGGAGCCTCCGGAGAATCTCATGCTCTTCATGAAGCCCTCCACCTCAGTCATCGGCCCTGACGATCCCATCGTCAAGCCCTCTTACAGCAAGGACATGAACTATGAGCCCGAGGTTGCCGTCGTCATGGGCAGGATGGCCCGGAAGGTGAGCGTCAACGAGGCCATGGACTATGTGCTGGGCTACACCTGTGTCAATGACGTAACCCTGCGTGACCTGCAGAAGAACGATCCTATGTGGACCCGTTGCAAGGGCTTTGACACCGCCTGTCCCCTCGGGCCCTGGATCAAGACCGACCTGGACTATCGTGACGCGAAGATTTCCTTCAAACTCAACGGGGAAGAGGTGCCTGAGGCCAGCGGCACCACCGCTAACCTGATCCATTCCATTCCTGAGCAGATCGCCTTCATCTCCAGCTTCGCCACCCTGCTGCCCGGTGATGTCATCATGACCGGCACGCCGCAGGCCACAGGTTCCCTGAAAAACCGAGACGAGGCCACGGTTCAGGTTGAGGGAATCGGATACCTGCGCAATGTGGTCATCGACGAGTAGCGAATAGCAGGAAAACAAGCGATATAAAAACTTGAGTCGTTTAGGCTCAAGTTTGGGAATAGGCATCCTCCTTTCGCTGTTGTAGAAGGCAGATGAACCCGTGACGGGGTCTGGTCGAATGATTCGGCTGGCCCCGCCGAAGAATGTTGGAGGATGCTCTATGAACGAAAACTTCACCACCATGGCTCAGCAGGCCATAGGCGATGCTATCCAGTCGGCCTCGGCGGCCGGCAACCCCCAGGTGGATGTGCTCCATCTGTTGGACTCCCTGTTGCGTCAGCAGTCCGGAGTGGTGCCTGGACTGATTCAAGCCGCTGGTGGTGACAGCCAACGGGTCGGAGCCGAGGTCCGTCAGGCCCTGGTGGCTCTGCCGTCGGCCAGCGGATCCACGGCATCGCAGCCCGATGCCAGCCGTCAGCTCAGCATGGCCTTGGCTCAGGCAGAGAAGGAAATGCAGGCCATGGGGGACGAATACGTGTCCACCGAGCATTTGCTTATCGCCATTGCCCAGGGTCCTTCGCAGGCTGCCGATATTCTGAACCGGAACGGTCTGCAGGCGGATACCCTGCGTAAGGCCGTGCCCCAGGTGCGCGGCGGTGCCAAGGTGACCAGCCCGGATGCCGAGGGCACTTACAAGGCTCTGGAGAAGTACTCCACCGATCTGACCGCCCAGGCCAAGGAGGGCAAGCTGGACCCGGTCATCGGCAGGGATCAGGAGATTCGTCGTGTCATGCAGATCCTGTCCCGGCGGACCAAGAACAACCCTGTCCTTATCGGCGAGCCTGGCGTGGGTAAGACAGCCGTGGTCGAAGGCCTGGCCGAACGCATCGTAGCCGGCGACGTGCCTACCACCCTGCAGGGCAAGAGGCTAATCTCCCTGGATCTGAGCTCCATGGTGGCTGGCAGCAAGTACCGTGGCGAATTCGAGGAACGACTCAAGGCTGTTCTCAACGAGATCAAGAGCGCCAACGGTCAGGTCATCACCTTCATTGATGAGATCCATACCATTGTCGGTGCTGGTGCCGCAGAGGGATCCATGGATGCAGGCAACATGCTCAAGCCCATGCTGGCCAGGGGAGAACTGCGCCTGATTGGCGCCACCACCCTGGACGAGTACCGAGAGAACATCGAGAAGGACCCGGCTCTGGAGCGCCGCTTCCAGCAGGTCTTCGTGGGCGAGCCCTCCGTGGAGGATACCGTGGCCATCCTGCGTGGTCTCAAGCAGCGTTACGAGGCTCACCACAAGGTGACCATCGGGGATGATGCCCTGGT
>NZ_JBVPQK010000011.1:0-23484 GCF_058197115.1 Bifidobacterium sp. POST2/T3 (B1) | reverse complement strand
CACCGGCTGTCCACCATCGAAAATGCGGACCAGATCTTCTACATCGATCACGGGCAGATCGTGGAGCATGGCACCCACCAGGAGCTTCTGGCCAAGAGAGGTGCCTACTACCGGCTGCACGAGTCCCAGTACGCCATGATCCGCACGGCCAACGGCGACCAGGCGCAACCGACACAACCTGGCGATGATGCAGGACAGGGCAGCCAGGTTCGGCAGGATTCGGCCGTCTCTGCGCAATAGCAGGCTGACCTATGCATCGCAATTGGTTCTCTACTAGCAGGATTACATCGTTGTAAAATAAGCGACGACAAGTCAAAAGCCGACAGGTTCGGCAGCCAGGGCAAAGGAGCAGACGTTGAGCAATACGGTTCACAAGGACGCCGAAGGAGCCGACCCCTACGGGTATCTGATGGTGCACTTCATTGAAGACCCCCAGGGGTACGCCGAACGCCTCTACTTTGACCTGTCCCGGGGCGACGACCCTCTGAGCTGGGATCCGCTGTACGGGGGCAGGCCGCTGCTGACCTCGCACCTGGGCACCACCGGCCTGCGGGATCCCTACATGGTGCGTGACCCACGCAACGGCCGGGTCTATGTCATGGCCACCGACCTGCGGGTGTTCGGCGGTGATCAGTCGCAGGGCAGCGGCTGGGATTACTGGTCCCGCCACGGCAGCACCAATCTGATGATCTGGTCCACTGACGATTTGATTCATTGGTCTGGTCCCTGGCCGCTGGATGTGTCCTCGCGGCAGGACGGCAGCAGGGTCCCCTTGGGCATGGCCTGGGCTCCGGAGTGCCTATGGGTGCCCGACTATGAGGGGCCGGGGCAGGGGGCCTTCGTTCTCTACTGGTCATCCAAGCTCTTCGACCAGGATGATCCCGACCATGCCGACCCGTCGGTATATGACCGGGTGCTCTGGGGGTCGACCACCGACTTCACCCAGGAGCACTTCCGTTATGGGGGAGTCCTTATCGATACCGGTCGCAATGCCATTGACACCACCATGGTTCAGCGTCCCCTGCCTGGCGGTGGCCTGCGCACCTACCGGGCCACCAAGGACAACGGCTTTGGTCGGGGCATCTGGCTGGACAGCACCGACGATCCTCGATGGTGGCTGCCACAGGCCCGGTGGACCACCATCCAGGAGCGGATCGGCGCCGCCTGGTGCGCCGACGGCAACCCCTCGGGTGTAGAGGGTCCGGCTCTCTATGCCGACCATGCCCGTAACCGCTGGTACCTGCTGGTAGACGTGATCCCTTCAGTGGGCTACAGGCCCATGGTCAGCGATGATCCGGATGCTGGGTTCGACTACGCCCGGGAGCAGGATTTCCACCTGCGCCCCCATACCAAGCACGGCGGGGTCCTGTCCCTGACCCGGCAGGAATACGAACGTCTGCGCCCTTTGGCGCAACAGAACTGAAACAAAAGGACCAAGAAAGGAGCAAGACATGGACAAGGCCTGGAGACCGCCTATGGGGTGGAACAGCTGGGACAGCTACGGGACCACCGTCACCGAGCAGGAGGTTCTGGACAACGCGCAGATTATGCGCGACAGGCTGCTCCCGGTGGGCTGGGACACGGTCGTCATAGACATCGCCTGGTACGACCCGACCGCCAGGGCCCATGGCTACAACGCCAAGGCGCCACTGGTCCTGGATGACTCTGGTCGGCAGCTGCCCGACCCGGTCCGGTTTCCGTCGGCGGCCGACGGCCAGGGGTTCGCTCCGCTGGCCGCTCGAATCCACGATCTGGGGTTGCGCTTCGGCATCCACGTCATGCGGGGCATCCCCCGGTTGGCGGTTGATCGGAACCTGCCCGTGCTCGGCACCTCCTACACCGCCGCCCAGGTGGCTGATACCGCCCATGTCTGTGCGTGGAATCCCGACAATTACGGTCTGGACCAGTCCCATCCGGGAGCCCAGGCCTGGTATGACGCCCAGGTTGACCAGTTCGCCCGTTGGGGGGTGGATTACCTGAAGGTGGACGACATGCAGGTCCCCTTCATGGATCGTGAGATTGACGCCTACGCCCGGGCCATCCGCAAGGCCGAGCAGGCCCATGGGCATCCCATGACCCTCTCCCTGTCCCCGGGAACCCGGGTGCCCACCACGCATCTTGGCTTCCTGCGGGATCACGCCCAGCTCTGGCGGATTTCGGACGACCTCTGGGATCGTTGGCAGGACCTTTACGCCCAGTTCGCCCGTCTGGCCCGCTGGGCACCTTTGCAGAGCACGGGCCACTGGGCTGATGCGGACATGCTGCCCCTGGGACATATCGGGCTGCGGGCCGAGCGGGGCGGGGACCGGTCAAGCCTCCTGACAGCCGACGAGCAGCGCACCATGTTGACTCTTTGGGCCATGGGGCGCTCGCCGCTGATGGTGGGCGGCGACCTTCCCAGCAGCGATGAGGCCACCCTGTCGCTTCTGGATAACCCGGCCCTGGAGGAGGTCACCGCCGGATCGGCCGACAATGGCGAGATCATCCGGGAGCCGGTCGAGGGCGGGGATGACCAAGGCAAGGAGATCTCAGGCGAGGAAATCGTCTGGAGGGCCCTGGCCAGCGACTGGGCCGACGGAACCCCCTCGGCCCATGCCAGCGGGGTCTATGCGGCCGTCTTCTGGACCGGGAATCGCCCGCGGCAGGTCAGGACGGCCCTGTCCTCCCTGGTGGGCCTGGATAGGGCGGACGGGGCCTGGACCCCGGTCGACCTGTGGCGGGGCCGGACCTCGGAGCCCGCCCAGATCAGCCTGGAAGGACAGGGTGCCGACCGTGAGCTGGTGACTCTTGTGCCTGCACACGGTGTGGTCTGGGTGGCTCTGGATCCCCACTGAGGCTGATCAGCGCTTGGAGCCCCAGATGCAGAGGTTGTTGCCCAGGGCGCTGAAGGTCATGACCATGCGGTGATCCTTGTCCCTGGGCAGCCGAGCGAAGACTCCCTGGTAGGTTACGGTCCCGTCTTCCTCCTTGAGGTCCATGGATAGCCGTCCCTGGTCGTCGACCTGCCAGTGGCCCTGGCGCGCTCCGGTCACCTGGCCGCCGGCCTCCAGACGAATGTCCACGGCCTTGACCACGCCCCGGTATCGGGTGCTGTGAGTGTCGGTCACCTTGCGCGGTCCCTTGAAGAAGATGGTCGGATCATGCTCCACCAGCTCATAGGTGCCGGCCTCGTCCTTGGCGCTGTATGGGCCGTCGGCCTTGGTGCCCAGATACTCATAGGGGGCGGCTACCAGCCACCCGTCTGTTGTGGGCATCAGCTGCCTGACCCGGATCTGATGCTCCTCCTTGCGGTCGGAGAATCTGGTGTGGTAGACCACGTAGTCCCGGCCGTCCTTGTCGTGCAGAGCCGTGTTCCCGCCCTGCGAGACCTCGATGTCGCCCTTCTTGTCCCCGCTCCACTGGTAGGAGCCCATCAGACGGATGCCTGTCTTGCTGGTCCAGTTGTCGGCCTCGCCGCTGGTGGCAATGGCCGGGTTGCCCTGCTGGTCCAGGTAGGGGCCGGTGATGGAGTCCGAGCGGAACATCCGCATTTGGTAGCCTCCGGTCTGCACCAGCTTGCCATAGGAGAGGAAGAGGTACCAGTGGCCGTTGGTGTGCAGCAGTGCCGATCCTTCGCCTGAGTTGCCGAATCCTCCGGCGAGTTTGTGCCCGTAGTAGGCGTCGGACTGGTTGGCCTGGGTGGGATAGGTGGTGGAGTAGTCGCGCAGCCCGGTCTTGGGGTCCAGGCGGATCATCCAGATGCCCCCGAACCAGGAGCCGAAGCTCATCCACAGGCCCCCCTGCCCGTCATCCTTGACACAGGCGTCAATCGCATTGATACCCGTATCCGTGTAGGACTGATAGCGGTCCAGCTTCGGGTCCGAGCCCAGTACCTTGGGAACATCGGTGCTCATGTAATTGGCTCGGGTGAAGCCGGAGTAGACCACCGGTCCCACATAAGTCCAGTCGCCGTCCACCCGGTCGGCAGTCAGCAGGACGATGACCGAACGATGTTCGGCCCCGTTCAGGCTCAGGTACATGCACCACTTCTTCATGGTGGCGTTGTAGTAGACGTCAGGCGCCCACATGTTGCCGGTCACGTCTGGATTGGAGGACTGCTTGGGCCAGTCCTTCCAAATCTTGGCAAAGATCTTCTTGTAATCGCGGCTCAGGTTGTTGGTGAAGGGGGTCCAGTTGACCAGATCCGTGCTGCGGGCATAGGCCCGGTGCGAGCCGAAGACGTAGTAGCTCTTGCCGGAGCGAACCACGGAGGGGTCGTGGACCGAGACACGCTTGGGTTCCTGGCTGGTGGCGGTTTTTGTGCCGCTGGCTGACGGCTGCTGGTTCGAGCAGGCGCCCAGTGCCCCTGTCAGCAGCACCGCCAGACCCGCCGTCAGGGTAGTCAGGGCCTTCATGGCCCGTCCGGTGCGTTTGGGTCTTCTCATGGTTCCTCGCTTTCCGTGAAGACAGCCCGATCGACATCGATGACGACCCGCGGCGCATGACCGGCCTTGTGGCTCGGTTCGGATGAGCGAACAGCCCGGCCTCATCCATGCGGGCATCGGGCGTCGGGGACTGATCTCCATGTATAATTTCTATCGTTAGAAACGATAGTCGTCGGCGTTGAAGCCGGCAAGCCGAACGGAAGGAATCGTCATGGGTGAGGATGCTCTGGACGGTAGACGAGAATCTGGGGATGGAGTTGCACTCATGTGCTACACCCGGCATCCCACTGATCGGCAGGAGGCCAACAACGAGGATGTCGCCCTGAGCATGCACCTGGCCCTGCGTTCGCGGGCGACTGGCCATTGGGAGCCCCTGAACGGCGACTACGGCATCTTCTTCGCTGCGGCTGTGCCCACCAAGGCAGTGCCGGATAGTGCCCGCGGGGCCTGCACGGCCGGGGTTGCCCTACCAGGCGAGGAGGCGCCGCAAGAGGGTGAGCACAACCCTGGACTGGACGCTCACCAGGCATCTCAGGCGGCCCAGGAACTTGCGGTGGTCCCAGGGCAGGATCTGATCCTTAAGAGTCTGATTGACCCCTTCCTGCTGCCGCTGAAGGACGGCACCTTCGTAATTTTGGCCACTAGAGTGGCCAGGGGCGGCCAGCCGGACGGCTCCCAGGCTGACTCCTTCCTAATGGCTCTTTCACCTGATCTGCTGACCTATCGACGGCTGCCGCAGGTCCATATCCTGGGCGCTCATGGTGTCCACCGGCCCAGGGCGCGGCTTCTGGACGATGGACAGGGCTGCCGGCTCTACTGGGACGACGACCTCGGGCGGCTGTGCACGGCCAGGGTGGACGACCCCATACGGATGGGCATGGTGGCCGATATGAAGATCCTGGAGGATGGTGATCCTCTGGCCCAGGGTGACCCCCTGCCCCTGGATCGGCGGCGCGCCTTGGAGGAAGACTGCGGCATGAAGGGCATTCTGGCAGGCAATGTGGTGTTTGTCAGCCTCGATTGCGAGCGTGGCCTGCTGGAACGCTTCGGCCGCATCTACAACACCGGCGTGAAGGTGGATCCGGTTCAGGTGTCCCGAGGTGACGGCCTGGAGTCTGTCCGACAAGCCCAGGCACGGCTCCTCTACAGCGACGGGTCCACCGCCCTGCGCGGGGTAGATTGGGACCAGAGTCAATTAGATTGCCTGGCCAATGATCTGGCCCAGGGTCGTCTTAATTCTGGAGAGACCAGGCTGATCGGCGGACAGGTCCGGCAGACGGCTTATCCGGTCCCCTTCGCCCGGCAGCGGGCCGATCCATCCATTTTCCGCTGGTCCTGGAGGGGTCAGCGCCTGTTCATGTTCATCGCCACCGAGGATGCGGATGGCAACTGTGTCGACCCCTTGAACGGGCACACACACATGCCCCTGCGGGTGGCCGACACCATCGAGGGCCTGAGCGATCAGGCCGGCGGTCATGAAAATGAGGTGGATCTGCTGCGCAGGGGTGATCGCAACAGCGAAGGCCGAGTCATGACCGGCTGTTTCTGGGCTCCGGAGATTCACCTGATCGGCGGCAGGCTCTCCATCCTCTTCATGCCCTGCTTCGATGGTCCGCAGACCAATCCGGATGGGACCGCCAACGATCGAGCCGGAAAGCCGGACATGTGGACGGGCTGCTGCCACATCATGCAGCTGCGCCGCGACGACCAGGGCCGGGATCTGGACCCTCGTCGACCTGAGAATTGGGACAAGCCCCGACCCATCCTGCGTGCAGAAGGCACTCCACTCAACCCCATCCAGCGCATCAGCCTGGACATGACGGTCCTGCACGATACCGGCCGCTGGTATTACGCCTGGCAGCAGCTGGGTTCGGTCTGGATCGCCTCCTTCGACCCGGCCCGCCCCGACCGTCTGACCAGCACGCCGCGCCAGATCATCGTCCCCGAGTTCGCCTGGGATAACATGATTGCCGAGGGGCCCAACGCCGTGGTCCATGACGGTCGGATCTTCCTGATCTATTCCGGTTCCCTGGTGGGCATCGACTACACCACCGGACTGGTGACTGCACCGGCCGGAGTCGGCGCCGATCTATGCGATCCCGGCGTGTGGAAGAAGCTGGACTACCCATTGCAGAAGTCCGGGAAGTACAATGGCCATTGGCAGCTGGGCACCGGCCACGGCATGTGGTCCCAGGACGAGGACGGCACCATGATCTACGTCTTCCATAATGCCGAGCATGACCAGGACCGCTACCTTGGCCGCGACAGTCAGGTACGGCGGGTACATTGGTCTGCTAAGGGGATGCCCGTATTGGATATGCAAACGGATGAGGAGCTCGACCCCACCCGCGCCACGGTAACCTTGGAGGTCAGGGTCTTATGAGTTTAGCCGCTTCCCCCGGCACAGGACGTGGTTCCACCCCGACTATGAAGGACGTGGCCCAGGCTGCAGGAGTGTCGGTCAAGACGGTCTCCAATGTAGTCAATGACTACGAATTTGTCTCCGAGGCCACCAGAGGCAAGGTCAACAAGGCCATAGAGGAGCTGGGCTACCGGGTCAACGTACCGGCCAGAAATCTGCGGCTGGGCTACACGGGGATGATCTCCCTGGCCATACCTGATTTGACCATGCCCTACTTCGCACAGCTCTCCTCCCTGGTTATCGAAGAGGCCAAGAAACTTGGTATGCGGGTGCTGGTAGAGCCCACCCTCTACTCGCGCGAGGGTGAGATTGAGGCCCTGCACGGCTCCCAGCGATCCATGATCGACGGCCTCATCTACAGCCCGCTGGAGCTGGGCATGGACGACCTGGACCAGTTGCGGGTGGACTATCCCCTGGTGGTTGTGGGCGAGCGCATCTTCAGCGATCAATTTGATCATGTCGCGACGGAGAACGTTGAGGGTGCCAAGCACGCCACCGCTTATCTGATCAACACCGGCTGCCGTCGGGTGGCGGTCATCGGCACCCACCCCGGCGAGAAGCTGGGTTCGGCTGCCCTTCGCTTGGAGGGGTACAGACAGGGTCTGGAGGAGGCCGGCCTGGACTATGACCCCCGGCTGGTGGCCCCATCGCGCATGTGGCACCGTATCGACGGGGTCAACGCTATGAACTCTCTGTTGGACCAGGGCATCGTCCCCGACGGGGTGGTGGCCTTGAACGACATGCTGGCGGCAGGGGTTCTGCATTCCATACAAATGCACGGCATGTCGGTGCCGGACGACATCTCGGTCATCGGCTTCGACAATTCAGACGATTCCCAGTATCTGTCGCCTTCGTTGACCAGCATCTCGCCCGGGCTCAAGGCCGTGGCCAGGCTCTCGGTCCGTGTTCTCAAGGACAGGATCAACGGGGTGCAGCCGCTGAACACCAAAGAAAGCCAGCACGTCTTCCGCAAGGTGTCCTCCTCGCTGGTAGTCCGCAATTCAACCCGTGCCCTGCCCGGAAACGAAATCGCCGTCTGATTGTTGATCTTCTTTTCTTTTCCGGGTGTCCCGGGTTCCTTGATTTCTAACGTTGTAATATACTGAAGACGTTCTCGAATGATTTGAGGCGGTATCGGCGGACCATGGAGGCCGGCCGGTCGGAGCGCGGTCGCTCCGATGCCGATATGGAAAGGTGTGAACATGCGTCATCAATCGTCATCAGACGCAGGACGACGGAGCCGGGGAGGAGTTGCAGCGGCGGCCCTCGTGGGCATGATACTGGCGGGCGGCACAGTCGCTTCTCCAGCCTGGGCGGATCAGACCCAAGCGGGCGGCAGCGCCTCAACCGGGATGTCAGCCAGTCAGCCGCAACCCCTGCTCGGCTATGATTTTTCAGCCCTTGCTCCAGGAGCCAAGGAGGCAAAAAATACAGTCTCAGGCTCATCCTTTGGTCCGGCACGCATCATGGACGCCGATGGCCGGCCGGCCGGGGCAGTCAAGACCGACGATGCGCTCTTGTTCGATGGATCCGCCTATGTCAGACTCCCCGATGACATACTGAGCGGACACGCCAGCGCCACGGTGTCCATCCGCGTGCGCAACGATCGGTTCAACGCCTCAGGTCCCTGGACCTACCTCTGGTCGCTAGGGGGGACCGGTCAGCAGGCCGTCGGCTCCTGGACAGCCTCCACCCACACATCCCTGTATGCCTCCATCACTTCCAAGGCCAATGGCGAGGGCGAGACCTATCTGCCGGCATCCAAGAACCTGCCCGACGACCGCTTCTCCACGCTGACGGCCACCATCGACGGCAAGAACAACATGGTTCGCCTCTATATCAACGGTCTGCAGGTGGCTGAGGGCAAAGCCACGGTCAACCCCGCCGCCTTTGGCGACCACCGTCACAACGTAATCGGCCAGTCCCGATATCCCGGCATAGGTGACGCACTCTTCCATGGCGCAGTGCGGTCATTCGCCGTCTATCCGCAGGCCCTGAATGCCGATCAGATCGCTGCCACCCTGCCCTCGGAAGACCTGGTCGATCTGATCGACCAGCAGGCCACATCACTGGCGGTCCCAGCCGCTGTGGACGGTGATTTCAGCCTGCCGGTCTCTACCACTGTCGCCTCAGTGAGCTGGACCTCTTCGGCTCCCGAAACAGTCAGTGTCAATGCAGCCACCGGCAGGGCCCATGTGGTCCCTGGCAAGCGAGATGTCCCCATTACGCTGACGGCCCGGTTGCAAGCAATCAAGGCCTCGAAGTCCTCCTTGGACGCTAAAGCCATCCAGCATGACTACCGTCTTATTGTCAGGGGTACCTCCAAAGACGGTCAGGACGCCTACTCGCGCGTCTCTGTGCATGATCCTTCTGTGGTCAAGGCCGGAGGGCGCTACTACATCTTTGGCTCCCACCGGGCCTGGGCCCGCAGCACCGACCTCAAGCATTGGGAGCCCTTCACCAACAATCTGAGCCGGGATTACCAGCGCATCCTGGATCCCATCTGGAAGGCATGGCCCAAGCAGTCCTCCAATCCGGACGTGACCGGCAACATGTGGGCGCCCGAGGTCTACTACAACGCCACCATGAAGAAGTGGTGCATGTACCTGAGCCTGAACGGGGGAGGGTTCCCCTTCCAGAAGTCGGTCATCGTCCTGCTGACCGCCGACGACATCGAGGGGGACTGGAGCCTGGTGGGCCCGGTGGTCTACTCCGGTTTCCAGAAGTCCAACGTGGCGGCCACCGATGTTCCCAAGGTGCTAGGCCCCAATGCCGATTTGTCGCGCTACGCCAGCCTCACGGATACGGGTATCAATGCGATTGATGCTTGTGTCAAGGATGATGGGCAGGGGGGCCTGTGGATGAGCTTCGGCTCCTGGTTCGGGGGCATCTGGATGATCCGCCTGGATCCCAAGACCGGCCTGCGCGACTACTCCACCACCTATCCCACCCAGGCCAACCAGTCCGACGCCTACTACGGGCACAAACTCGCCGGAGGATTCGGCAACTCAGGCGAAGGCACCGCCCTGGTCCATCAGGGCGACTGGTGGTATCTGATGCTTTCTTACGGCGGACTCGGGCAGACCGGAGGCTACCAGATGCGTGAATTCCGTTCCCGTTCCATCACCGGCCCCTACCTGGATCAGAATGGCAAGCCGGCAGTCTATGGGCGTGCAATGAATGATCTGGATGTCAATCGGGGTCTGCGGATCGACTCCTCCTTCGCCCAGCCCGGACAGGGCCAGGTGCTGACCTCCCAGGGAGGCAACGCACTGTTGATTGACGAAGATCGCGTCTTCAACGTCTACCACACTCGCTTCGTGCGCGCTGACGGCAACCTGGAAGAGCACCAGGTCCGGGTCAAGCAGATGGTGCAGACCCCTGACGGCTGGTTGGTCATGACACCCTTCGAATACCGGGATTCGGTAGGTAGGGTCGCCTCCAGCCAAGTGGTCGGCGACTACCAGGTGGTGGTCCATGACCCGGTCCATTACTATGCGGGTTCTGGCTTGTCCAGCCCGGCCATCTATCGGTCGGTGTCAGTGAGCCTGCTGGCCGGCGGTCGGCTGGGCGGCCAGGTGCAGGGTTCCTGGACGGCGACCGGCGGCGACCTGACCATCAAGGTGGACTCGGCGGATCCGGGCACTTTGTTGCACGGCGTCTATCGGGCCAGGCTGGGCCGACAGCTTGATGAACAAGGCCATCCGGTCGTCTTCTTCTCAGGGCTGGGCGGCGATGTCTTCACCAATGCCGGTGCCGATGTCTCCAAGGCAGCAGGTGCCGCAGCCATCTGGGGTACCCGTGCCCTGGCCGATGCCAAGGCTCAAGAGGAGGCCGATGGTGGCGATGGTCATGTGACTGTTCCTGCCGCAGACTCCACTCCTGCATCAGCAGGTCGGCCCGGCAAGGAAGGCAGGGCTGGTCGTCTGCCCTCGACTGGGTCGGCCTTGTCGGCTCCCGTCGCAGCTGCGTCTGTGGCTCTTGTCTTGGGTCTGGGCGCACTGGTGTTCACTGCCATTCGCAAGGCCCGAGGCTGAACCCGAACGAACCCGCTGCCGAAACCGCCCTCCGACTTTGACTTGATCGCCCAGCGGAGGGCGAGCAGCCCAATAATATTCAACGTTGTATATTGGTCGTACAGACCAGTATCTTCGTCTTCGTGATAGGAACACATGATGAGCGCATACCACAATCCTCTGGTACTCCAGCGGGCCGATCCTTGGGTCATCAGGCACAGGGACCTCTACTATTTCACTGCATCCTACCCGGCCTATGACAGGATCATCCTGCGTGCCGCCGCCAGGCTGAATGACCTGCAGGCCGCACCTGAGCGCACCATCTGGCGCAAGCACGAGTCCGGCCCCATGAGCAGGTACATCTGGGCGCCTGAACTCCACCAGATCAACGGGGCCTGGTACATCTACTTCGCGGCCGCCGAGGAGGACTTCGGTTCTGCCGATCTGCCCACCCACCGCATGTATGTGCTGGAGAATACCAGCGAAGACCCCATGGATGGCGAGTGGACCGAGAAGGGGCAGATCCACACCCCGATCGATTCCTTCTCCCTGGATGCCACCACAACGGTGATCGGGGGCAGTCAGTACCTGATCTGGGCCCAGAAGGATCCGGCCATCACGGGCAATTCCAATCTCTACATCGCCCGCATGGCCAACCCTTGGACGCTGGCCACTGACCCTGTCATGCTCTCCAAGCCCGAATACGACTGGGAATGCATTGATTTCAAGGTCAACGAGGGGCCAGCCGTCCTGCTTCACCAGGGCATGATCTACCTGACCTACTCTGCCTCGGGAACCGGGGTCCCTTACGCAGTGGGCATGTTGACCGCCCGTGAGGATGCCGATCTGCTGGACCCGGCCTCCTGGACCAAGAGCGATCATCCTGTCTTCAAAACGGCAGAGGAGAACCATCAGTATGGCCCCGGCCACAACTGCTTCACAGTCAGCGAGGACGGCAGCCAGGATCTGATTGTCTATCATGCCCGCAACTACACTCAAATCGAAGGGGACCCCCTCTTCGATCCCAACCGGCATGCCAGGGTCGGACTGGTCACTTGGACCGACCACGGCCCGGACTTCGGACAGCCCCTGCCTGACGACCGGTGGACTCCGACAAGCCGTCAGATTCTGCCTCCAGACGGCAGTCATTGAGCGGCATTGCCGGGCCATGCCCGACACGCTTGTACATCGTTGAAGAAGTGAGTAGTATATAATTTGCAACGTTAGAAAGATGTCGGTTTACAAAGGCGTGGGCTACGTTCACGTATCTGGGAGCGTGACCAAGCGATGCAAGCCATTGGACCAGATGGGCAGGACATGGTTGTTCCGGCCGTCATCGGTTCCTTTGTAACCGTTGCTTGATGTCGAAAGGACAGAGACAATGAAGGCAATCAGAAAGGCTGCGGTAGCCGCGATCGCGCTCGCCACGCTCAGCACCGTGGGGCTCTCGGCCTGCGGTTCTGGCAGTGGAGGCAAGGATGCCAAGGGCAAGGACGGCGTCACCAACATCGTCATGTGGCACGGATTCTCCGAGGCCGATGGCAAGACTCTGAAGAAGATCGTCGAGAACTTCAACAAGTCCCAGAAGAAGTACCACATCGACGCCCAGCTGCAGCCCTGGAGCACCATCGGCGAGACCATGGTCACCAAGGTCACCTCGGGCGATGGCCCCGACTTCGTCACCACCGGCGCCGACAATGGCCAGGGCTGGTCCATTGACGGCACCTTCCAGTGCGTGCAGGACTTCTATGACGATCCCTCCAACGAGACCAAGAACTACCTGCCCAACGTGACCAAGCAGACCGAGTTCACCATTGACGGCAAGAAGCAGCAGTGCGCGGTCCCCATGGGCTACGCGCCCACCACTGTCTGGTACAACACCGATATGTGGAAGGCCGCCGGCCTGACCGATCAGGACTATCCCAAGACATGGGACCAGCTCCTGGATGTGGCCAAGAAGCTGACCAAGGGTGACGGTTCCCAGTACGGTATGGCCTTGTCCGACTCCGGATGGGCGGCCTTCATGAAGGGCAACGGCACTGGTCTATACGACACCAAGGGCAAGGTCACTATCAACTCCGAGCAGAACAAGGCCTTCCTGCAGAAGATGCGCGAGTTCTACAAGGGTGGTTACTCCAAGACCGGCATGGATGACACCGCTGCACGCGAGTCCTTCGAGTCCGGCCAGTCGGCCATGGTCATCGTCGGCCCCTGGGAGGATCAGGCAGCCACTGACAAGGGCATCAAGCATGATCTGTTCCCCGTGCCCAACGGAGACGGCACCTATGTCTACCCCGACGGCAGGAAGGGCTCCAACACCGGTTCCACCGGCCTGTATTGGTGGGTCACTTCGCAGGTCAAGGACGAGGCCAAGAAGAAGGGTATCTATGCCTTCTTCAAGTACTACAACAACCATGACAATCAGGTCATGTGGTCTCTGGGGTCCGCCTATCCGCCGAACAACAAGACCGTGACCACCGAAGAGCTCTCCAAGCGCCCCCTGATCGCCAAGGTCTCCGAGAATACGGACAACTCCTACATCGGCATTGCCGGCCTCAAGGGCGGCTTCGGTGATATCTCGGCCACCCTGGATTCGGTGACCCAGAACACCGCCCGCACCGACGATGACATTTCCGCCTCGCTGTCCAAAGCCTCCAACAAGATCCAGAAGTATCTGGACGAGTACAAGGCTGAGGACTGATTGACCATCCGCCCCTGAGGAATCGGTCTGGCGGCCAATAGCGCCGCCGGCCGGTCCCCTCATGGCTGACCGTCGCCTGGGCCCGGCGTCCGGGCGACACTTTGGAGTACCTATGTCCACTACCACTGGGATCCCACCCGCGCAGGGCGCCGACGCGGTCATCAAGGACAACAAGAAAACCCTTTCCAGGCGCAATATTCGAATCGGGTTGAGCTTTATAGCACCGGCCCTGATAGTCCTGTCGGTCTTCGTTTTTTACCCGACCATCAAGACCTTCTTCACCTCGCTGACTACAGACCGCATCAACCGTAAGGGCATCTTTGTCGGTCTGCACAACTACGCCGAGCTTTTCACCAACGCGGACTTCTGGACCGACTTCCGCAACACGGTCATCTACGCGGTCGCCTACGCACCACTGGTGGTCATCGTCGCCCTGGCCTTCGCCCTGTTGCTCAACCGCAAGGACATCAAGGGGGTCGGCTTCTTCCGCACCTGCCTGTTCATGCCCTACATCATTTCGCTGACTGTGGCCTCCATCGCCTGGAGCTTCATCCTCTCGCCCTCCCTGGGTCTTATACCCTACTGGGGCAAGGTGCTCTTCGGCATCCAGCACATGGATCTGCTGGGGACCAAGTCCACGGCCTTGGCCACCATCATCTTCATCACCGTTTGGAAGAACTTCGGCTATTTCATGGTCATCTTCCTGGCCGGTCTACAGGGGATCAACCCGGACCTGTACGAGGCGGCCTCCCTGGATGGGGCCAACGCCTGGCAGCGTTTCCTGCACATCACCCTGCCCGGGCTGATGCCCACCTTCAACTACGTGGTCATCTTCGGACTGATCGGATCCTTCCAGGTCTTCGATCAGGTCTTCATCCTGACCTCCGGAGGCCCCGACCGCGCCACGGAGACCATCGTCTACCGTATCTATACCGAAGCCTTCGGCAACGGCAAGATGGGCTATGCATCGGCCCTGTCCTATGTCCTGCTGATCATGACGCTGATCATCGGCGTTATCCAGCTGGTCTGGAACAACAAGCATGAGAAGGAGGAAATCGGATGAGCCAGTCGACTCCTACCGCAATCGAGCACGATAAGCTGCTCAAGAGGGCCCATGCGCGACACATGGTGGCCAGGGTCCTGACCTACTTCCTGCTGATCCTGATGACGGTAATCATCATCTTCCCGCTGCTGATTGTGCTGATTACCTCCTTCACGCCCAACAAGCTGACCCAGACCTGGCCGCCTAAGGTGATTCCCTCCTCATTCACGCTGGACAACTACACCTCGCTCTTCCAGCGGATGCCCATCGGCAAGCAGCTGATGAACACAGTAATTTTCGCCGGAGCAGTGACGGTCTTCTCGGTCTTCTTCGACTCCCTGGCCGCCTACGGGCTTTCCAGGATCGACTTCAAGGGGCGTGGCTTCCTGCTGGGAATCCTGATCGCCACCATGATGATCCCCGGCATGGCCCTGCTGATCCCGGTCTACAAGCTGCTGGCAAGCATGGGCCTGGTCAACTCCTACTGGGGCATCATCATCCCCAGGCTGGCTGATGTGGGCGGCATCTTCCTGATGCGGCAGTTCTTCATCTCCTTGCCCAAGGATCTGGACAACGCAGCCCGCATTGACGGTGCCGGCGAGTTCCGCATCTTCTGGCAGATCATCCTGCCCAACGCCAAGTCCTCGGTGCTGGTGGTGACCATGTTCAACTTCATGGGCAACTGGAACGATCTGCTCTGGCCCTTGATTATGACCAGCCGCCCGGAGACCAGGACCATCACCGCCGGTCTGGCTATGCTGACCGGGCACGGCTCCTCGGTCACGCCCTATGGCGTGGTCATGGCGGGCGCCCTGATCTCGGCGCTGCCCCTGCTGATTATCTTCTTCTTCATTCAGAAGAGCTTCGTGCAGGGCATCGCTATGACAGGCATTAAGTGACCGACAAAGCCGACATCATCGGCACCAGGTACAGGGCCCGTTGAGGGGTGGGCCGCTGTGCCTGGTGCCCAAGGGGCCGACGGGGGATGACCACCTCCGTCGGCCCCTTGTTCATTCTGGATTTAGACTGGGCTGGTGAGCGTCGCGGATGGGGAGGTCAGGCATGGATGAGCGTCAGGGCGATCGGTATGGGCTTAGCTCCGACCAAAAGGATGCCCTGGGGGTTCTGGCATCGGCGGATCCCCACGCCGGACAGTCCAAATGGACCATCTTCAGGCAATTGCCGCCGGCCAAGCGCTGGCCCTACTTCGCCCAGCACTTCCTTCCTGGTGTTCTGGCCGCTGGTCTGGTACTGGCCCTGCTGATCGGCTTGGTCGTCACCAGACTGACCAGGCCGCCGGACCCGCTTATTTCAGTTCAGGGCTTCAACATGAGCGCCTATGAGGAGGGATTCGATCGCCTCAAACAGGGATTTATGCGCGACCAGGGAATCAAGGATGGTCGGCTGGTCGATATGGAGGCGACCTTGACGCTCAATGGTCAGGGCTACGACGATTCGGCCAAGGCCCTGACCCGGGTCACTGCAGGCCAGATCAACATGGTGATCGCCCCCGCGGGCCTCTTTCCGACTCTGTGCAAACGCGGGCTGGTGGCTAAGCCCTCGCAGGGGTTGAAGGGCGGCGACCTTCGGCGGTTGGCCAGCCAAGGCGTGCTGGTGGATTCCAAGGGCCGGCAGGTATCGAACCCGTCCCATGCCATGGGTCTGGATCTCTCCCGATCATCGCGCTGGAAACAGGTGCCCGGTCTGCCCAAGCATGCCATCCTGGGGCTGAGCAACATAGCCGACACCGTATCCTACGTCCGGGCCTTCGTTGACTATATGGATTTCGACTGAGTCTCCGGGTCCCTTTGAACCGTGTTTGTGGCATGGATTCCCAGGGTGGATTCCCGCTCCAGCAGATGGTAGCCCACAATCACTCTGCGAGGGGTTCGGTCCGAATCCTCCTGGCCCGTCTGCTGACCGACATGATCCAGCATCATGGAGACGGCCATCCGCGCCATCTCAGTGAAATCCACTGCCACGGTGGTCAGGGTGGGGACGGAGTAGGCTCCCGGTTCAATTCCGTCGAAGCCGGTGACCGCGACATCCTGTGGCACCCGCACTCCGCATTCAGCCAAGCCGCGGATGACCCCAAGGGCCAGGGCGTCATTCATGCAGCAGAGGGCATCGTAGGGCATGCCTTGGCGGACCAGGGCGTGGGCCGTCCGCCGTCCGGCCGGGGTGGACCAGTCACAGGCGACCAGGGCCTGGGAGGTATCCATGCCCAGGTCCTGCATGGTGTCCAGAGCCTGCCGGTAGCGGTTCCGCCGCAAGGTCACGCTCAGGGCATGGCTGGCGCTCAGGGCTCCCTGATGGCCGCCCACCACGCCGATTCTCCGGCGCCCGCAGGCATGCAGATGGCGTATGGCGGCGGTCATCCCGTCCCTGCTGGGAGTCTCGATGGAGTCGTAGCAGGCCTGGTTCTGCACGCTCATATCGTCGAAGAGCAGGACCGAAAGCCCGTTGGCCACCTGCTGGATTTCCCGGGCGCTGTTGTGAGTGGAGCAGACGAAGAGCCCATCGCACATGGAGGAGCGTAGCTCCTGAATCTGGCGGAGTTCCTTGGCCTTGTCATACTGGCTGACCTGGATGATCAGCTTCAGGTTCCTGGCGAAGAGCCGGTTGGACAGGGAATTGGCCAGCCTGGCGTAGTAGCCGTTTTCCAAGTCCGGCACAATCAAGGTAAAGATGCCTGACCTGCCCGAGCGCAGGGCACGGGCGGATACGTTGGTGGAGTAGTGGAGTCGCTGGGCCTGTCTGATGACCTTGCGGCGTGTAAGCGGTTTGACGATGTCCATGCCGCGAAGGGCCGCCGAGGCTGTCGATGGGGATACGCCTGCGGCATCCGCCACATCCTTGAGTGTTACCACCGCTTCGCCTCCTTGCGAGTTGACCAGGAACCGACGGGTCAAGTCTGGTCCCATAGGTCGACCCGCCTATCGAATCGTTGCAATAATTCTATGTCCATCACCTGCCGAACGCGCCCACAACAGCGATGATTTGACAAGGAGGCAGCGAGAAATGCATAATCAAATCGTTACGATTCCTATGGGATGACGACAGGTTTCACCCTCTGCAAGTATGCAAAGACGTATGCGTAGGCAAAGCAGCCGGGGTCCTGTAGACCCGATCCGCTTGCCAGGCCTTTCAAGGGCCGGGAATGGAGAAGGAGACTGATGATGACAACCAAGGCAACCATGATGAAGGGCCTGGCCGCGCTGTCGGCACTGGCCATGGCGGGCACTCTCGCCGCCTGTGGCGGGGGGGGGGGGTCCTCCACCGATGACAAGGGACGGCCCATAGTCAAGATTCTGGTGGTGAAAAACTCCAACGAAACCAAGATGGCCGACATGACCTGGGCCAAGGAGCTGGCCGCCGACTGCGACTGCTCCATCCAGTGGCACGAAGTCAGCGATGACGCCTGGGGGCAGCAGAAGAATGCCTCGCTGGCTGCTGGCGAGATCGACGATCTGAACATCAGGGCTTTCAATCCGGACGATGCCGTCCGCAATCCTTCAGCCTTCGAGACCTTGGGAGATGACCTGGACAAGCTCCCCAATGTCAAACGCTTCTTCAAGGAGCAGCCCACAGCCCGCAAGTTCGTCACTGTAGACGGGAAGGTCCGTGTCCTGCCATCCAGCCGCACCAAGGGGTTCCTGGCCTCGGGGCAGCATCTGATGATCAACCGCGTCTGGCTGGAGAAGCTGGGGCTCAAGGCCCCCACCACCTGGGACGAGATGCGTGCAGTCATGGAGGCCTTCAAAACCCGCGATCCCAACGGCAACGGCAAGGCCGACGAGATCGCCTTCAACCCGCGGGAACTGGTCACCGGAAAGATCGGGGACTGGTGGAGCCCCTTCCTGATGATGAATTCGACCGGCATCGTCACCCATTTCAACTCCGGACCCTCGCAGCAGGGGATCTATCTTCGCGACGGCAAGGTCGGCAACTGGATGCAGACCGACCAGTTCCGTCAGGTCATCGCCTTCTACCGTGAGATGGTCGAGAAGGGATGGGCCCCCTCTGACTGGGTCACAGCCAAGGACGACAAGTACAACGCCCGCAACCAATCTGACGGGCAGACCGCCAAGGTAGGCATGGTCTTCGGCTGGGACGACTCTGCCTTCGGATCCTACGGGTCGGCCATGGCCCAGCAGTATGAGAGCATCCCCGTGCCTGCGGCTGACGGGGTCTCCGCCGACAAGGTGGTCTGGGACGGTTCACGCGAGGCCAACCGCTTCGAGGACTACCACATGGCCATGTCCGCCAATGCGACCAACAAGGATGCCGCGTTGAAGGTCATCAACCTGCTTTATTCCGAAAAGTACTCCGTCCAGCAGCTCTACGGCTCCTTGACCGATAAGTACCTTGAGAAGACCGGCCCGCACGCCTACCGGGTCACCGACAAGTTCCACCAGGCCCAGGACGCGGCCAAGATTCCGGCCCTGGAAGACCGGCTGGCCGGCTGGATTCCTGATGCGGTCACCGTTGAGGGCGACCGGGGCATGGATCATGTGGCTGCCGTGGACAAGGCCTATGAGGAGCAGTATAAGCACTACGACCACGAGCGGGACATGATGCCTATTTATGTGCGTATCAGCGAGGCGGATCAGAACACCGTGGCCAACAACAACACCGCCCTGTTCAACTACGCCGTGCCCGTGGTCTCCAACTGGCTGGCCAAGGGGGGCGTCCAGGATGATGCCGCCTGGAAGGACTTCCAGAGCAATCTGAAGAAGTATCAGATCGAAAAGAACACCGCGATCTGGCAGAAGGCCTACGACAAGGCCATCAAGATCAAATAAGCCGATTGGCGCGGATAGGGGTCCGGCGGTCGGTTCTGCAGGATGGCCGGTCGCCGGCTCCTCTGGCAAGGAGGTTGAAGGTGCGTACGGACAAGGAAACGATTGAGCGCGGTAGCGACGCGCAGGTGGTGGATAACGACAAGGTCCGGAAAACCTGGCCTCTGCGTAGGCGGCTGGCTTGGCATTTCCGACGATACTGGCAGCTCTGGCTCATGGCCCTGCCGGCCCTGGGCTTCACCCTGCTCTTCGCCTACGTGCCCATGTACGGCATCCAGCTGGCCTTCAGGGACTTTGTTCCCGCCAAGGGGCTGACCGGTGGCCGATGGGTGGGGCTGCAGTACTTCAGGCAGTTCTTCCAGTCGCCCCTCTTCGCCTCCACCATGATTAACACCTTCAAGATCAGCCTGGGGACGCTGGTGCTGGGATTCATCACCCCTATCATTCTGGCCCTGCTGATCAACCAGATCGGTTCGCAGCGGATCAAGGGATTCGCCCAGACCATCACCTACATGCCCCATTTCATCTCCACCGTGGTCATCGTGGCCATGCTCAACATCTTCCTGACGCCCAATACTGGGCTGATCGGTCGCTTCCTGGGCAAGGACAACGTCCTGGACAGCCCCGGTGCCGTGGCGCCCATCTACTGGATCAGCGAGGTCTGGCAGCACTGCGGATGGAACGCCATCATCTATCTGGCGGCCCTGAGCTCGGTGGACCTGTCCCTTTACGAGGCTGCCAAGATGGACGGGGCAGGCCGGCTGCAGCTGATCAGGTATGTGGACCTGCCCACCATCATGCCCACTTGCGTAGTCCTGCTGATCATGAACATGGGCTCGGTCCTGTCCGTGGGCTTCGAAAAGGTCTGGCTGATGCAGAACGCCATGAACCTGCCGGGTTCCGAGGTCATATCCACCTATACCTTCAAGATCGGCATCCAATCCTTCCAATTCAGCTACGGAACGGCCATAGGCCTGTTCAACACGGTCATCAACTTCATCTTCCTGGTCGCGGCCAACTGGATATCCAAGCGGGTCACCGACACCAGCATCTTCTGATTGTGCAGGATAAGGAGCGTCATCATGACTAGCGGCAACGTCGCGCAACCGGCACCCAAGGCGGACCCTGGGGCCATCCCATGGAACAAGCACACCAGACAGCAGCTGAAGCCGGGGGATATGGCCGTCGATATCGTCATCGCCCTGCTCCTGGCCGTCATTCTTCTGGCGGTCATCTACCCGCTCTGGTTCATCGTGGTCGCATCCCTGTCCGACCAGGGGGCGGTCTCCTCGGGGCGGGTCACGCTCTGGCCCGTGGGCTTCACGCTGGCCGGCTACCAGAGGGTTTTCCAGGATGCCCGCATCTGGACCGGCTATGGAAATACGGTCCTGTACGCCGTCTTGGGCACGGCTCTGAACCTGGTGGTCACCATGCCTGCGGCCTTCGCCCTGTCACGCCTGGAGTTCAAGCCCCGCAGGGTGCTGCTCTTCCTGTTCACCTTCACCATGTACTTCGCCGGCGGGCTCATCCCCAACTACCTGCTCTACAAGCAACTGGGCCTGCTCAACAGCATGTGGGTCTTCATCCTGCCTGGCGCCCTGAGCGTCTGGAACCTGATCATCGCCCGTTCGTTCTTTGAGACCTCCATACCCGAGGACCTGCATGATGCGGCGCGGATCGACGGACTGGGCTACTTCGGCTACTTCATGAAGATCGTCATCCCCCTAAGCTCGGCCATCATCGCCGTCATCGGCCTCTACTACTTCGTGGGCCACTGGAACGACTACTTTACCGGTCTGATCTACATTCGCCAGGAGGCCAAGGAGCCTCTGCAGAACGTCCTCCAGTCCATTCTGCTGGCCAACCAGACCAACCAGATGGGCAGCGGCAACGGCGGCCAGAACGTCCTGCAGCAGCAACAGCTGGCTGACCAGATCAAGTATGGCGTCATCATCGTATCCACCCTGCCCCTGCTGATCATCTACCCCTTCCTGCAAAAATACTTCAACAAGGGGGTCATGATCGGCGCGGTCAAGGGATGAGACCATGAGCCTCATACCGGGTGTGCAGCTGGTCAGGCGGGCGGATGGGTCTGTGGCCCAGTTGCACGCTCTGGGCATGCTGAAGGATGGCGGCCGCTGGCTGGCCTATGGCGAGATCAAGACCGGGGGCAGCCGGTTCGGGGGAATCTGCTGCTATGCCACCGAGGACTTCGTCCACTGGCACGACCTGGGCTGCGCTCTGCCAGTGGGGGCGCCGGGCGGGATGACCTCTCCGGAGCGGATTGTGGAGCGCCCCCGGGTCCTGCGCTGTCCGGCCAACGGTCTCTATGTCATGTACCTGCATGTGGACGGCGAGGGGGGTTACCGTTACGCCCATGTGGGCACAGCCGTCAGCGAACGGCCCGAGGGACCCTTCCAGCCTCTTTCAACTATGCGGTTTGGCATGAATGCCAGCCGTGACATCTTCGCCTTTCAGGACTGGGATGGCAGCGGGTATCTGGTCTCCGAGGACCGGGATCAGGGAACACACATCTACCGGCTCTCAAGGGACTACCTGTCTCTGGTGGAGGATCTGGTCTGTCTGCGTGGACAGGACGGCCGCTTCGGCTATGAATCCCCCATCCTCCTGCACCGGGGCGACTGGTACTACTGGTTTGGTTCGCAGTTGACCGGCTGGGATTGCAATGACAACATGGTATCTGTTTCGCGGGACCTGCGTGGGCCATGGAGCCCGTGGAAGCCTGTGGCGCCTCTGGGGACGCAGACCTACCAGTCGCAGTGCGACGCCATCGTGCCCCTTTCAGAGGATCCGGCCCTGCCCTGCCTGTACATCGGAGATCGGTGGCGGCCGGATCATCTGGGCGAATCCCCGCTGGTAACCCTGCCCATATTGATCGACGAGGGTTGCGTTCGTCTGCTCTGGCGGGAACAATGGAATCCAGAAAAGGGGTGGCGATGAAGCGCTTCGCAGTGGGATACGAGTTCCTATGCCGAATCATCATGATGATATTCGTGGTCCATGTGGCCTTCCTGGCCCACACTCTGCTTGGACTTGTCCTGGTTGGATTCTTCCCCTCCATGGCGGCCACCTGCACCACGTACCGGACCTGGCTGCTGGACCTGAAAGACCGCTCATGGACGGTCAAGCAGACCTGGAGGACCTTCCACCGGGCCTGGCGCTCAGAGCTGGCTGCGGCCAACCGCTTCGGATGGCCCCAGTTCCTGGTCTGGGCACTCCTGATCTGGGAGTACTGGCTGACCATGACCAATGACATGGGCACCCTGACACCGGTGGTCTCCGGCCTGCTCCTCCTGCTCAACCTGCTGTACGGGCTCTTCGTCCTTCTCAGCTGGCCGGTGCGGTCCAACTTCGACGAGGGCCCCCTCTGGGCGGCCCGGACAGCCCTGTCCATGGTGGTGGGGCGTCCCCTATGCTCGCTGATGGTCTTGGTCCTGCTTATGATCACAGGCTGGGCCTACTACACCTGGCCGGGTCTGGCCATGACCTTCGGTCTGGCCGTGCCGCTCTTTGCAGACATGGCCGCCGTTTATTCCTGGGGGCGGCTGCCGGGCATGGACGTCCATGTGCTCGAACCTGCCAAGAAGCGGGTCAGCGGGTCAGGGTCCGCTTCAAAATCCGATACTCGCTCTCGGTGATGGGCATAATGGATCCGTGGCGCTTGGTCAGTCGGCCGAAGTCCATGTCGTTGACCAAGGTCCAGTCCTGTTGCCGCCTGGATGACAAATCAGCCGAGCGGAAGGGCAGATAGCCCCGGCCCTCGATGAACTGGTCGCAGATCAGGCCGAAGGGCATGGCCCTGCCGTCGGGTCCGGCAGCATCGGCATCGTTGTAGAGGAAGAGCTCGGGGCCCTCCAGATAACGCGAGGAGTAGCGCCCTTGGCCGAAGATGTCGGTCAGATTGGATAGGTAGGACCAGGCCTGGTCGTCGTCCGTGCGCACCAGCTCATGGGTGACCGCATAGGGGTTGCGCGTGCGCTCCAGGGTGATCTGGTCATCCTTGGAGGCCCGGTACCACCAGCCGTCGGGCGCCTTGAGCATGGTTGTGTCGATGAT
>NZ_JBVPQK010000010.1:0-24449 GCF_058197115.1 Bifidobacterium sp. POST2/T3 (B1) | reverse complement strand
GTATTCAGCACCATGAACGGGCAGATCGAGCAGATCGGCAAGGCTTCCAAGGGCTCATGGATATGCTTATCGGCGCCCACCGATGTCGAGCTGGCCAACGTCTCGCAGACCACGGGCATAGACTTGGCTGACCTGCGTGCCCCCTTGGATGATGAAGAGCGCTCGCGTGTGGATGTGGAGGACGAGTACACCATGGTCATCGTCGACATTCCCCGGGCCGAGGAGCGCGACGGCCGGGACTACTATGAGACCATTCCTCTGTCCATCATCGTTACGGAGGATCTGATCGTCACCGTCTGCATGCAGGACACCGTCCTGCTCCACCCCTTCATGGAGGGCACCATCCGGGGTTTCAACACCTTCATGAAGTCCCGCTTCATCCTGCAGATCCTCTACCGCAACGCCACCCTCTACCTGCGATACCTGCGCATCATCGACCGCGAGTCGGACCGGCTGGAGCTCAAGCTGCGCCACTCCATGCAGAACCGAGAGATCCTCATGCTGCTGGAGCTCAACAAGACCTTGGTCTATTTCGCCACCAGCCTCAAGTCCAACGAGATCGTCCTTGAGAAGCTGACCGGCCTGGAGCGGATCAAGCGCTACCCGGACGATGAGGACCTTCTGGGCGATGTGATCACGGAGAACAAGCAGGCCATCGAGATGGCCAACATCTACTCAAGCGTGCTTTCAAATATGACCGACGCCTTCGCTTCCATCGTCTCCAACAACGTAAACAACGTCATGAGAATCTTCACCATCATCTCCATCAGCCTGTCGGTGCCTACGCTGATCTTTTCCATGTATGGCATGAACTTCAACCAAGGTATGTTCGGCATGCCCTTTACTGACAAGCCCTGGGGATTTGCGGTCGTGGTGATTCTGTCAGGCCTGGTGACCGCCTTGGTAACCTGGTTCCTGACACGTTCGAAAATGTTCAAGTAGGAATCGATCATGTTTGCACGCAGGATTGCGGCGGCTCTGCTGGCACTGGTTCTGGCGGCGCCCCTGAGCGGGTGCGGATCTCAGGAGGATTCCTACCGTGCGGGTTCCATCGGACCCAAGATCAGCGTGGGCATCTCCTTCGACCAGCCTGGACTTGGATTCGCCCAGTCCGGCCAGTACCGAGGACTGGATGTGGACGTGGCCCAGTATGTGGTCCACGAGCTGGGATACGCCGAGTCGCAGATCGTTTTTCGCCAAGTGAAGCCTGCGGACCGTGAGCACATGCTCGAACAGGGCCAGGTGGACATGGTCGTGGCTGGCTACTCCATCACCCAGGAACGGCAGAAGCTGGTGGATTTCGCCGGGCCCTACCTGGCTGCGGGACAGGACCTCCTGGTTCGCCGCACCCAGACTGACATTGCCGGGGTGGAGGATCTGGCCCAAAAGCGGGTTTGCGTGGCTGCGGGATCCACCTCCGGGGTTCTGGTGCGCTCGCTGGCCCCCCAGGCCCAGGTCCAGGAGCGTGAGGAGTTTCCCGAATGCATCACAGCTCTGCTCAGCGGGGACACCGATGCCGCCAGTGGCGACGACTTCGCCCTGGCTGGGCTGGCTCATGTTCGCGGAGGAGGCCAGCTGCGCCTGGTAGGCAATCCCTTCTCCCATGAACGGTACGGTATCGGTTTGCCCCACGGAGATCCGGAGCTGGTGGACGTCATCAACCAGGCCCTGAAGAGGATGATGCGGGACGGATCCTTTAAGGCTGCTCTGAGCCGGGCATCCAAGTCGATTGGTTTCTCCATGGATGCCGCTGCCCGCACCCTGCAGCCCGGCGATCACTGAGCACGCATTCCGCCAGGATGACGGATGCTGGACATCGGCCTGGCCGTGTCCATGTGAATGGCGATAATTCACCATATGAACGCGAACGAAGACAGGGATCATCAGCAGACCCAGGAATCAGATCAGCCTCAATTCCGCTACGATGCCGCTATGGCTCAGACTATCGAGGAGCGCTGGCAGCAGCGCTGGGACAAGGAGGGCACCTTCTGGGCCGCCAACACCAAGGGTGACTTGACGGATGCCCAGGGAGATCACGCTGGAGGCCGCAGTCCCTACTTTGTCATCGACATGTTCCCTTATCCTTCGGGCAAGGGCCTGCATGTGGGTCACCCCCTGGGCTACATCGCCACCGACGTGGTCAGCCGCTACCATCGGATGAAGGGGGAGAACGTCCTGCACGCCATGGGCTACGACGCCTTTGGTCTGCCTGCCGAGCAGTACGCCGTCCAGACCGGCCAGCACCCGCGGGTCACCACCGAGCAGAACATCGCCAACATGCGCTGGCAGCTGCACCGGCTGGGGCTCAGCTTCGATGATCGTCGCTCCTTCGCCACCATCGATACAGACTACGTGCGCTGGACCCAGTGGATCTTCTCGCGCATCTACGAGTCCTGGTATGACCCCGACTACCGCCGTGCCGACGGGGGGATGGGCTCGGCCAGGCCCATCAGCGAACTGGTCGAGGCCTTCAAGTCCGGAAGCAGGCCCATTCCAGGCCATCCCGACGCCTCTTGGGAGGAGCTGGACGAGGCTGAGCGCTCCGAGGTGCTCAACGACTTCCGCCTGGCCTACATCTCGCGCTCGCCGGTCAACTGGTGCCCCGGGCTGGGCACGGTTCTGGCCAACGAGGAGGTGACCGCCGAAGGACGCTCCGAGCGGGGCAACTACCCGGTCTACCAGCGCGAGCTCAAGCAGTGGTCCATGCGTATCACCGCCTACGGCCACCGGCTTCTGGAGGATCTGGACATTCTGGACTGGCCCGAAAAGGTCAAGCTCATGCAGCGCAACTGGATTGGGGAGTCACACGGGGCTTCGGTGGACTTCACCGTGCCCAGCCCTGACGGCGATCAGACCATGGAGATCTACACCACCCGTCCCGACACGCTTTTTGGCGCCACCTTCGCCGTGGTCTCTCCCGAGCACGACCTGCTGCAACATCTGCCCCATGACTGGCCTGATGATGTGCCTGAACAGTGGAAGGGTGGCTATGCCAATCCTGCGGAGGGTGTGCAAGCCTATCGCTGGGCCGCCGAGGCCAAGACCGCCAAGGATCGCGTGGACGAGGGCGGGGCCAAGACCGGCCTCTTTACCGGGCTGTACGCGGTCAACCCCATCACCGGGGCCAAGCTGCCCATCTTCACTGCCGACTACGTGCTGATGGACTACGGTACCGGAGCCATCATGGCTGTGCCTGGCGGCGATCAGCGTGATTACGACTTCGCCGTCAAGTACGGCCTGCCCGTGGTCTACACGGTCAGCCCACTGGCTGATTCCGGCCAGACTCTGGACGACTACCGGGGCAAGGCGCCTTTCGTCTCCCACGACGGCGTTGTGGTCAACTCTTCGGTCCAGGCCACCCAGGCCGCTGGCGATCCGCTCAGCCTGGACGGTCTGCGGGTTGACCAGGCCATCGAGAAGGTCACTACCTGGCTGGAGTCGGCCGGGGTGGGCCACGGGACGGTTTCCTACCGGCTGCGTGACTGGCTCTTCTCACGTCAGCGCTACTGGGGCGAGCCTTTCCCGGTTGTCTATGACGACCAGGGCCTACCGCACCTGCTGCCCGACGATCAGTTGCCGGTGGCCCTGCCGGACGTGCCCGACTATTCGCCCAAGACCTTTGACCCCGAGGATGCCCAATCCAGCCCGGAGGCCCCGCTGAGCCGCAACCAGGACTGGGTGAACGTGACCCTGGACCTGGGTGACGGCCCCAAGGTCTACCACAGGGACACCAACACCATGCCCAACTGGGCCGGCTCCTGCTGGTACTACATGCGCTACATCGATCCCAAGGATGACCAGCACATGGTTGATCCGGAGGAATACGACTACTGGCTTGGACCCAAGCACAATGCTACGGCCGGGGAGTCAGGCGGTGTCGACCTCTACGTGGGCGGTGTGGAGCACGCGGTGCTGCACCTGCTCTATGCCCGCTTCTGGCACAAGGTCCTCTACGATCTGGGATACGTCTCGTCCAAGGAGCCCTTCCACAAGCTCTTCAACCAAGGGATGATCCAAGCCTACGCATACACCGACCAGCGCGGCCAGTACGTGCCCGCCGCTGAGGTGGAGGAGCACGAGGAGGGCGGCAAGGTTAGCTACACCTGGCAGGGGCAGCCGGTTAACCGCGAGTTCGGCAAGATGGGCAAGAGCCTCAAGAACATCATCACTCCGGACGACATGTACCGCACTTATGGAGCCGACACCTTCCGCCTCTACGAGATGAGCATGGGTCCCCTGGACGAGTCCAGACCCTGGAACACGCGCAACGTGGTGGGCGGCATGCGCTTCCTGCAGCGGCTCTGGCGCAATGTGGTGGACGAGCAGACCGGCGAGGTTGTCCTGGACGAGGGCGAACCCGACCAGAAGACACTGAAGCTGCTCAACACCACCATCCACGATGTGACCGTGGAGATGGAGGCCATGCGTCCCAACACAGCAATCGCCAGGATGATCGTGCTCAACAACCATCTGACCGGATTGAATCCGACGCCCAGGGCAGCCATTGAGCCACTGGTGCTCATGCTTTCGCCCATCGCCCCACACATCTGTGAGGAGCTCTGGAGCCGTCTGGGTCATAAGGAGTCCCTGGCGCATGCCCAATGGCCGACCTGGGATGATCGATATCTTGGCGAGGACACGGTTACCGCCGTGGTCCAGGTCAAGGGCAAGGTTCGCGGCAAACTGCAGGTCAGCCCCGACATCGCGCCCGACCAGCTCAAGGCTATGGCCCTGGCACTACCCGCCGTCCAGGAGCGGCTGGGCGGTAAGGAGCCGCGCAAAGTCATCGTTAAGGCGCCTAGGATCGTTTCGGTCGTGCCAGCCTGACCCTGCGCTGTCCGCAGCCAGGCTGTGGACGGATGACGACATTCGACCACATAACCCCTCGACCTCATACCGGGGGGCTTTTTCGTGTCAGGCTGGGCTCATGAGCATCAACATCACCCAGCCCCCGGCGCCGCCCATCCAGGCTCTGGCTCTGAATCAATCCGTTCGATCAAGGGGGCCAGCCCAAGGAATGGCCGAGTCTCTGGCACGACGGGATCGGCCTGTCTGGTCGTTTACGCCGATTCAGGCCTTGACAGCCATCCTTATTCTGGTGGCGGCCTTGGCAGTCAGCTTGACCCTGCTGGCCCAACAGGGACATGCCCTGGCTGCAGGAGTGGCCGATGACGAATCCGGTGCCAGGTCATCGGCTTCGGCGAATAGTGATGTAAAGAGTGCTGCGCACCGAGGCAAGCATGTCTTGGGAAACGAACACAGCCGCAACACCCATGGTGATGCGGAAAGCGAAAAGGCAGATCCAGTCTCAGGCTCCGCTCAAAATGCCGAACAGGCTGACAATGCCACTACTACGTCGGCCTCCAGTGACTCAACGAAGACGGCCAATCAGGCCGGACGCGTGAATCTTAACGCCGCAAGCCAGCAGGATCTGGAAAACGTCAAGGGAATCGGTCCGGTCACGGCAGCAAAAATACTGGAGCACCGACGCGCCATCGGCGGCCGCTATACATCAGTCGATCAGCTCCTGGATGTTTCCGGTATCGGTGCCAAGACCCTGGCTCGATTACGCCCATACCTGGTTGTGCGATGATGGCCGTCCATGCAGGGGATCAGGATGTAGCAGATCGTGAGAACGGCAATCGCAATCTTCGTATGCTCCCCGCTGCTTGTGTAGCTTGGGCGGTTGCGCTGCTGGTCCCCTGGCTCCTGGACAGGAGCATGGGCGGATCAATGCCCGAATCAGCCAAGCGCGCTGACTGGGCCAAGACGGCTGGGGAGTCCAAAGGCGGCATGGTCGTTGGAGGTATGGACTTAAAGGTCTGGGTGATGCCGATTATCCTGGCGCTCTCATTACTCATTGCAATGGCCCTGCTCGCCATCAAACTCGTCTGCTTGGTAGCTACAGATGACCACCATTACAGGGGTCTGGTATTTCGTCAGTCCCTTCGTTCACGTCGACGGAAGCTGCTGCCTCGAGTTTGTGCGCGCACTGGGAACAAGAATCATTGGAGTAAAAGAGGTTTGAAGAAAAACCATTGGAATCCGCCTTGTTGGAATGTCAGAGGCACCAGCCATTTGAACATGACTTATCGGAGTGCTCATTTTTATTGGCTGTACCGATTCTCAGGCGAAAGTTCGTGTACTCCGTTCAGACACCATTCTGCTCACGGTTCTTCCTCATTCCGTTCGTCCTCCGTGATTGTCTCCGCTTTGCGGACCTTGGCATCCACTCGGCTTGCTCATAGGAAGTTGCCGACGCTGGCTGTCCTGGCCGTGGTAGCTTTGACTACCGCATTGGCCGCCACAGTCGGTCATGCGTCAGTGCGTGGCGGGCCGGCAGCCCGGCAGGTCCGTCTGGGGAAGGCGCTGGCCGAGATTCGTGGCGAGGCTGTGGGACCTATGAGTGCCTCCTCTCGTCGAGGTTGGGATTGTCAGACAGAGCTCAGGCTGCAATGGGTGACTCTGGCCGGAGTGCGTATGCCTTCCAATGAGCGGATCATGCTCTTTGCCCGCGGTCGGTCATGCATGTTGCAGCAGAGTGGACAGTATCGTGCGCGAGGACTCTTGAAACCTTCAGCGTACGGTCGTCCAATGCCTTGGTTGGCTGTGGAAGATGGCATGAAACAGGTCAGCCCACCAGCGCCCAGCAGACAATTGATCGCTCGCATGCAAGGGGCCTTTCTCGAACAGACCAACAGACTGGAAGACCAGGGGCGGATCCTAGTGCCTGGGTTGACTATGGGCATCCTGGGCAACCAGGCCCTGTCCGAGTCTTCCCTCGGCAGACCGGCAGTGGAGCCCGCCTATGCCGCCCGTCTGACCCATGACTTCCAGGCATCGGGCACCCTTCACCTGATGGCTGTCTCCGGCGGGCACTTCATGATCCTGGCCTCTCTGCTGGTTACGATCATGCGGGCCTTTCGCTCACCCCCCTTGCTGACGGCCTTGGTTTTGTCTGCTGCCTATCCAGGCTTAGGCATGCTGATGGTCCCAGGGGATTCAGTCTTGCGAGCTCAGGTCATGGGGCTTCTTTCAGCGTTGGCTCTGGCTGCCTGTCGGCCTGCCCAATCATTGAACACGCTGTCATGGTGTGTTCTGTTGGTCCTGATTCTGCGTCCATCCATGGCCGCAAGCTTCGGCTTCGCGCTCTCTTGTGGTGCCGTGTTGGGTATCGGCCTGGGCAACCGGCGTGTGATGGCCCTTCTTGAAGACCATCTTCCAGCATTTCTGGCACGTCCATTGGCCACAACTTTATGCGCCCAGGCGGGGACTCTTCCTGTGCAGGTGCTGTTCAGCCCTGGACTGCCTCTGCTGGCCCCACTGGCCAACCTGCTGGTCACTCCTGTGGTTGACGTCGCGACTGTGACCGGCCTGCTGGCCCTGCTCACTTCCTGGCTATGGCCCGCATTGGGACTCCTGCTGGCCCGGTTGACCTCCCTGGGCACCGGGGTCATGGCTTTTGTCTCTACGTGGCTGGGCGAGGTGGCTGCTCCGGCGGCTTGGCCATCGGGGCCAGTCGGAAGCGCCTGCCTGGTGGGTTTGGGTGTTATGGCCGTGATCATTCATCGACTGATTCAATTCATCCGTGCCCGGGGGCAAGATCGCTCATGGTCGGCTGTGACAAACGTGGCTTCCGGGGTTCCCTTTCGGCCATCGGCTTGGTCGGCAATCAGGGGCTGGTTGCAGCAGACCTATGGCCTTCTAGCTCAGTTGGTCTTCAAAAAGCGACCGTCGTTAATGTCCAGTGATGAAGGGAGATTTGAGTCATGACCAAAGCTCAGCAGGAGAACCTTTCCGTCCATCTAGTGGTCGGCGGCGATCCCTTCCTCAACGGGCAGCGCGTCAAGGAGCTGTGTGCAAAGGCATGTGCCGATCATCCGGACAGCGAATACATAGAGATGGACGCGGCAGACTGCGACGCTTACGCCTTTCAGGAGGCGGTTGGACCCTCCCTGCTCAGTCAGACGGCCGTAGTCCTTCTGGAGGATCTGCAGGCGGCCGACGAGGCCTTGACACAGGCCTTGGTGGATTTCTGCCACGAGCCGGCAGGGTCCGAATCCAGCATCGTCATCGCACGTCATGACGGGGGCAACCGGGGCCGCAGGCTTCTGGACCAGATGGAACGGGCCGGAGCAGTCATAGAGCGTATGCCGGATCTGAAGAAGTTCGATGACAAGGTCGACTTCGTCTATGGGCAATTCAAGTCCCATCAGCGTCGCATCCAGCCACGGGCGGCCCAGCGCCTAGTGGATGTCCTGGGCGAGCGGACTCCGGAACTGGCATCCATGTGCTCCCAGCTCTGCTTCGATTTTGACCAGGATCCCATGACCTTGGAGATCGTCAACCGGTATTTGACCGATAACCCGGCTGTATCCGGATTCGCTGTGGCAGACAGGGCCCTTGCTGGCAGGCCGGCTCAAGCGGTCGTCGCACTGCGTTCAGCTCTGGAACAGGGCAACGAACCGATATCCCTGATTGGGGTACTGGCCCTGAAGCTGCGAACGCTAGGCAAGGAGGCAGCCATCGAGTCGGGATCCATCACCACAGCCGAGGCCAAGGCCGCATATTGGCAGTTACGAGAAGCCAAGAGGCAGCTGCATGGATGGACCTCCTCCGGTCTGGCGGCCTGCATTGAGGCCTTGGCCCAGGCTGATGAGGTCAGCAAGACCAGCAGCGGCGATGCTCGCTATGCTCTGGAACGCGCAGTGGAGATGATTGCCGCCAAGGGAAGGACATTGGCATGAGCCTGCGGGACAGCGCCGGGCAGCAGGATGGGTTTGAGCTGGCCGTGCCTACGGGCGAGGATATGCACCGCTTGGGCAGAAACCTGGCCTCCTGTCTGCATGGTGGGGATGTGATTCTTCTGTCCGGACCTCTGGGGGCGGGTAAGACCACCCTGGCCCAGGGGCTGGGCAGCGGACTTGGAGTGGACGGCCCTGTGGTCTCGCCCACGTTCACCATCGCAAGAGAGCTGCATGGCCATCTGTCCGACGGCTCGCGGGTCACCCTGATCCACGTGGATGCGTACCGGCTGGGTGGACAGGACTATCTGCCTGGCGAGGATGCTGTTGATCGGCTCCTGGACGAGTTGGAGTCCCTGGGTTTGGATGAGGAGTTGGAGGATCCGGGCCAAAGCACCATCGTGCTGATGGAATGGGGCGAGCAGATGGCCTCAGCGCTAGCCGATCAACGTCTGGAAGTGGTCATCGACCGACACGTGGATGCCCGGGAAGATCCTGACGCGCCACCCAGCTCCCAGGGTCAGCGTATGGTACGTCTGCGTGGAGTAGGCCCGTCATGGGCCACCAGATTGGAGCAGCTGAGAAAGGCGATGACGGCATGAGCGGGACCGATACGCCCCTTTTGGTGATCGATACCTCATATGGCTCGACTGTGGGACTGCCCGGGCGGGAGCCGTGCATAGAGAGCGATTCGCGCTCGCATGTGGAACGTCTCCAGGTCAATATCGCCAAGGTCATGGACCAGGCCGGGCTGTCTGCAGAAGATTTGAGCACCATCGTGGTGGGACTGGGCCCTGCGCCTTTCACCGGTCTGCGGGCAGGCATCGTCACCGCCAAAGCCTTGGCGTTTGCCACGGGTGCCCATCTGCTGGGCCAGGACATTCTGGAGCCGCAGGCCCGCTATGCTTACAGCCGGTTCAAGCAGAAGGGCCAAGACCACATCCGGCTTCTGGTCCTGGCTGTCAACGATGCTCGACGTCGGCAGCTTTACTACCGTCTCTTTGACGACTTTGGAGATGTGGAAGCCCCGGCCCGGCCGCTGACCGAAATGAGCATCGACTACCCAGCCGTTATCTGTGAGAAAATCGCGGTTATTGCAGAAGGGCAGGAGTCTCTGGACCAGGGTCCTGTTGTTCTGGTTATTAGCGGCCATGGAGCTGGTCGCTACGCTGACCAGTGGGAGCGTCTGGATAATTGTTCTGATATACAGGTGATGCTGGACGAAGGATCCTTCCTGTTGGATGGGACACAGGGGACAAGTCTGATGGCTGCTTGTGCATGCCGATGTGCTCAGCAGGGGCTGATTGACCCCGTGGAGCCGCTTTACCTTCGTCGACCGGACGTCTCGGTTCCCAATCCGCTTAAGCACGTGGCTGTCCAATCATGATTCGCGCAGCGGCCTTGGGGGATCTGGACCAGCTTATCAATCTGGAGACGCGCGTCTTCGGCGACCAGGCCTGGAGTCGGCAGGAGCTGCGATTTGAGTTGTCTGGACCTTCACGCACATACCTGATATGGGAAGACCAGAGTGCCATTTTGGGTTACGGAGGGTATTGGTCGGGCGAAAGGGATGCCGAGCTGATGACTATGGGAGTGCTACCGGAAGCCCGGAATCGGGGCATTGCGGGTTCTCTGTTGACCAAGCTGATCGCTTCAGCCGACTGTGAGGGGTTGCAGCGCATGGATCTGAAGGTCCGTGTAGACAACTCCGCTGCCATTGACCTCTACAAGGACTTCGGCTTCTCACAGACGGGTCTGCGTAAAGGCTATTATCAGCCCGAAGACATGGATGCCTGGGCTATGACCAGGCCCTTAAGCTCGGTCGGACCGGGTCCGGTGGGCTTTGGCGGCAACAAGCTTTCAAAGGGACAGGAAAGGATCATTGACCATGAGTGAGCCTCTGGTGCTTGGCATCGAATCCACCTGTGACGAGACCGCGGCCGCCCTGGTTCAGGGCAACCGGCTGCTGTCCAACGTGGTGGCGTCCTCCATGAACGAGCACGCCCGCTATGGTGGTGTCATACCCGAGATCGCCTCGCGGGCACACGCTGAGTCCTTTGTGCCGGTCGTTTCCAAGGCCCTGAATGATGCAGATATGGACCTTTCCCAGATCGACGCGATAGCGGTCTCGGCTGGTCCTGGACTGGCTGGATGCCTGGCCGTAGGTGTTTCCGGTGCCAAGGCACTGGCCTGGGCGGCGAAAAAGCCCCTGTACGGCGTCAACCATGTCATCGGCCATATAGCTGTCACTCAGCTCCAATTCGGTCCCTTCCCACAGAACGCCCTGGCCCTGATCGTCTCCGGCGGCCACACTTCGCTGCTGCATGTGGATGACCTGGCGCGATCGGTCCAGGTGGTGGGTACTACTCTGGACGACGCGGCGGGGGAGTGCTTCGACAAGATTGCACGCCTGCTTGGCTTCCCCTATCCTGGCGGTCCCCACATAGATCGCCATGCCCGTCTGGGCGATCCTCACGCCATCGCTGTGCCCCAGGGGCTGACAAAGGGCCGGGCTGGAGCCGAGCATCCCTATGACTTCAGCTTCTCCGGGGTCAAGACCGCCGTGGCTCGATGGGTCGAACGCAGACAGCAGGCCGGGCTCGATATCCCCGTTGATAACGTCTGCGCCTCCTTGGCGGATTCCGTGGCCACCGTCCTATCCCGCAAGGCCATGGCCGCCTGTCGCAGGTTCTGCACGGATACCCTGATCGTCGGCGGCGGGTTCTCGGCCAACTCGCAGCTGCGCGGCAAGCTTCAGGAGTTCGGCGACCGGGAAGGCGTTAAGATCCGCATTCCGAAGGTCAACCTGTGCACAGACAATGGTGCCATGGTGGCCATGCTAGGCGTCAATCTGGTCCAGGCTGGCCTGTCTCCCTCTGCTTCTGATTTCTCCATTGATTCGGCGATGCCTATGGACAGGATCCTGATGTAATCGACACGCCAAGTTGTCGGATACGAAGGTCCTGACTATAGTATGGTAATTGTGTTCAGCAAGAGTTGAACGGGACATTCCCGCATAGCTCAGTTGGCAGAGCGTTCGACTGTTAATCGAAATGTCGCTGGTTCAAGCCCAGCTGCGGGAGCTAATGGCCGCCGGTTAGCCGGCGGCTTTCCATATGTGGGCGTATTCGTGCTTTTGCAATGAACAGGATTGCCGTTATCATAGGCTAGCTTATTGGTTTCGATTAACTAGCTGATTGAAGATGGTCAGAAATCTGCCTTCCTGTGTTTTCTTAACCATGGTCGTGGATAGTCGGCCTGGAGCTTTGTCTACGGACACAGCAGCCATAAAAACCAGCAAGTCCGATAGGCATCGTGTTGCTTTAGATGGTGTGTCGCGCGTATTTTCAGGCCAATTAGAACAACGTTGTATGTATTGTGGATCATGCTCTTTCTTTTGTTGTATAGTATACGAAGTGATGTGCAGGGTTGCACGAAGAAAAGCGAGGTAGATTATGACCCAACTGCATATTTCCTAGTGAAAACAACGTTGTACTCAAAGCGTAAGACCCTGCACTACTTAAAGCAAAGAGAAGGCAGGGGAAAGGAGACCAGATCCATGGAAGAACGGCAACAATCAAAGCCTGGGAAGGCGCGATTGATTCTAGACACGGGGACAAGGTCCATTCCCATTAACGACCGCGTTTTCGGCTCTTTTGTCGAACATTTGGGTCGTGGCATCTATACCGGCATCTATGAACCGAACCATCCGACTGCAAACAAGGCGGGATTCAGACAGGATGTCATTGATTTGGTAAAGGAGCTTGGCGTCACTGCCATCCGCTATCCTGGCGGGAATTTTGTTTCCGGCTATCGTTGGGAGGATGGTGTCGGGCCGCGCTCTGAACGCCCTAAGCGTATCGATTTGGCTTGGCATTCGGGCGAGAGCAACGAATTCGGTCTTCATGAGATGGCGGATTGGCTGGATGAATTAGGCGGCAACGAGCTCATGGAAGCTGTCAATCTTGGTACACGGGGTATTCAAGAGGCGCTTGATCTACTTGAATACGCCAATATTCCTTCTGGCACGGCCTTGTCTGACATGCGTCGACGCAATGGCCGCGAGCAGCCTTTCGGAATTCGAATGTGGTGCCTAGGCAATGAAATGGACGGGACTTGGCAGGTCGGTCACAAGACTGCCCACGAATATGCCAGGCTGGTTACTCAGACTGCAACGGCCATGCGTATGATCGACCCGGGTCTGGAGTTGGTAGCCTGTGGCTCCTCTTCGCACAGTATGCCTACCTTTGGTGAATGGGAACGGACTGTACTGGAGGAAGCCTACGATCAAATCGACTTCATTTCCTGCCATGCTTATTATGAGCCGCATAATCGCGATATGGCCAGTTTCTTGGCTTCTGGCGTCGATATGGATGGGTTCATCCGCGATGTGGCTTCGGTCATAGCTGCGGTTCGAGGCAGACTCAAGAGCAAACACCAGGTTTATATATCTTTCGACGAATGGAATGTCTGGTATCAGGATGCAGAACCGAGTAAGCCTCCAGTAGGCATAGGCAACTGGCCTCAAGGTTCCAGACTTTTGGAAGATATTTATTCGGTTGCGGATGCAGTGGTGTTTGGCGATCTGCTGATCACCTTGCTCAGGAATGTCAATATCGTTCATTCTGCCAGCCTGGCTCAGCTGGTCAATGTCATTGCGCCAATTATGACAGAACCCGGTGGCCCTGCTTGGAGACAAACCATCTTCTTCCCCTTTGCCTTGACTGCCAAATACGCCAAGGGCGGCAGTGTGCTGGCATCTCAGGAAGATGCTGATTCATGCGAAACTAGTCAATACGGCGAAGTGCCGATGACGGACTCTGTGGTGGTCAGAGGAGCCGATGGCTCACTGACTATTTTCGTTGTCAACCGCAGTCTTGATCGGAGCGTGGAGTATCGTTCCGACGTTTCTGGACTCTATAAAGCCGGGAAAGTGGTTGTTCAGAGCATCCATGACAAGGATGTTGCTGCTCGCAATACGCTTGAAGATCCCAAGCGCGTTGGTTTGCAGACGCGTAAGGACTTTACCTTTGAGAACGGCAAACTGGGCATCATACTTCCCCCGGTTTCATGGACGTCTATCCACATAGATTGATAATTAAAAATTGTTGGTTTCCACATATATTCAAAGGAGAAATAATGAGGAGAACTGTGAGAATCATTGCAGCGGCACTCTCGGGAGTCTTGGCGATTTCCATGGCTGCCTGTGGCGGCGGCGGAGGAGCCAAGAATGAAAGTCAGGCTGAGCACAGCGATAAAACCGCGAATGCCAATGCTCAGTGCCAGAACAAGGTCAAGAAGCCGAATGCTCAAAAGGTCACCGTATGGGCCTGGTACCCGGCCATTCAGAAGGTAGTTGACGACTACAACGAGAACCATGACGACATTCAGGTTTGCTGGACGAATGCTGGTCAGGGGGGTCCTGAGTACACGAAATTCAATAATGCAATAAAGGCCAAGTCCGGCGGCCCTGACATCATCCAGCTCGAGTATGAAGCAATGCCGCAATTCGTTGCGGGGGCCCAGAAGCATCTGGTCGACCTCAGCAAGTACGGCATGAATGACCACAAGCAGGAGTACACGGAAGGTGCCTGGAAGAGCGTGAGCATGGGCGGCGGCAACTCCGTCTATGGCGTTCCTGTCGATCTTGGTCCCTTCGTCATGTATGTGCGGCAGGACATTTTCGATAAGTACCACGTCAAGGTTCCTACTACTTGGGAGGAATTTGAGCAGGCAGGCAAGGATCTGAAAGCTGCCGGTTTCGACGGATTTCTGAGCGATTGGGCTCCTAACGGCACTGCTGTCAATCCTGCGCTCTTCGCTCAGGCTGGAGAGAAGGTATACAAGTATTCATCAAAGACGCCTGACAAGGTAGGCATCAAGTTGAATACCCCAGGTGTACAGAAGGTTCTTGAGTACTGGCAAAACCTGGTCAAGGAGGGGCTGGTCGACACCACGGACTCAAACACGACCGACTGGAACAACAATATGATTGCTGGCAAGTATGCGGCCTATGTTCAGGCTTCCTGGCTGACTGGCTACATCAAGGGTTTGGATAACTCCTCAGGTGGTAATTTCAGGATCTATAAGGCGCCGGTTTGGGATGACTCCACGCCTCAGGTCAACCAGGGAGGATCAGCTTGGGCTGTGACTGATCAGGCCAAAGACACCAAAGCAGCGGCCAGCGTTGCTCACGATCTGTTCGATTCGGATACAGCACAGCATATTGGTGTCACCGATGGCGGATTGTTCCCGTCCTGGAAGAAGCAGCTTGCATCTGACGCTTTCAAGAACATGCAAGAGCCATTCTTGGGCAACCAGAAGTCCAATGAAGTCACCATTCCTGTGGCAGACGCTTGGAAGGGCGACGAGTTCCTGCCCTTCCAGACTTATGCCTATGACGAACAGACCAAGTCTTTCTCCGCAATTGTCAAGAAAGGTGATGATTGCAAGGAGACCTTGAAGGCTCTTGAAACCAAGCTGAACAATTATGCAAAGCAGCAAGGTTTCACCGTAGAGTGACTGCTCATTTAATTGGAGGGATGTCGTTATCGGTATCCCTCCTTTTTAGGAGGTTCTGAAATGGCTTCGAACGCAATAGGCAAGCCCAGAAAGACGAAATCCAATGTCGGCAGCAGTCATAGAGGGATGTGGGGCTGGTTCTTCACTGCTCCTTTTGGGGTCATCTTTCTGCTGTTTCTTGTGATACCGCTGGCTTATGCATTCTATGTATCATTGTTCACTTACACACAGGTCAAAGGGGAGTCCTTCTCGGGGTTCGCCAATTATCAGCGCGTTTTTACTGACTCGATATTCCTGGTCGGCATGGGCCGCGTTATTCTTTACACCGTTGTCATGGTTCCGATCCAGCTGGGACTGGCGCTGATATTCGCTCTGCTCCTAGACTCCTTTAAGAACAAGTTTGCCTCAGTTTCCCGGCTGGTTATCTTTTTGCCTTATGCAATACCTGGTGTCATCGGTGCGTTGATGTGGGGATTTATGTACTCCAAGAATATGGGCCCGTTTACTACGATATTCGGGCTGTTTGGAATGCAGACCCCCGGATTCCTCACTGCTAACGGCATCTTCGGTTCATTGGTCAATGTCGTGACTTGGCAATGGACGGGTTACTACATGGTGATTTTGTATTCGGCCTTGCAGTCCATTCCGCATGAACTCTACGAGTCGGCCAGAATAGACGGGGCATCAGAACTGAAGATTGCTACAAGGATTAAAGTGCCAATGGTCTCAGGATCATTGGTCATGGTGACTATCTTCTCGCTTATCGGCACCCTGCAGTTCTATACTGAACCCACCATTCTGCGTAATCAGGCGCCGACGGTCATACCGCCGGAGTATACGCCCAATATGTACGCGCAAGCTCTCGCTTTCAATTACAACCAGACCAACTACTCCGCCACAGTTTCATTTGCGCTGGGACTGGTCGTGGTGATATTCAGCGTTTTGTTCATGAGACTGACTCGCAATCAGTCTGGATTGGAGGACTGACATGTCAGCCACAAGAACAAGCGGTGTTCGCAGAAGCGCCAAACGCATTCAGGGGAATACCAGCGTTTTCGTTTATGTAGTACTGATATTGGCCATGGTCTACTTCCTTTTGCCTGTATGGTGGTTGATCGTCGCTTCCACAAAGTCAAATTCGGGATTGTTCTTCGGCGCCCATGGCTCTATGTGGTTCGATAAGGATTTCGACCTTTGGAAGAACATAAGTCAGCTTACGACCTATCAGGATGGTATTTACTGGCGTTGGATTTTCAACTCCTTCCTTTACGCTCTTGTAGGAGGGTTCGGCGCCACAGTAGTGGCGGTTATGGCTGGATATGGTTTCTCCAAGTTCAGATTCCGTGGGCGAAATCTGTACTTCAACATCGTTCTCGGTGCTTTGATGATCCCATCGACAGCCTTGGTGATACCGACGTTCCTGCTAATGTCTGACATTGGTATGACCAACACCATTTGGGCTGTGCTCCTGCCGTCCCTGCTTAATCCAATGGGTGTTTACTTGATGAGAATCTACTGCATGCAATCCCTACCCGATGAAATGATTGAGGCGGCTCGAGTTGATGGGGCTGGTGAGCTGAGAACCTTTACACAAGTTTCTCTGCCGATTATGACCCCAGCAATTACTACAGTCTTTCTGCTTTCCGTTGTCGGTGCTTGGAACAACTTCTTCCTGCCTCAGGTAGTTCTCACTAATCCAAAACTATTCCCGATTACGGTTGGACTGACACAGTGGCAGACAAAATCCCAGGCCGGAGCAGCATCAGAACAGATCTGGAATCTGGTGACTTCAGGCGCCTTCATTTCCATTATTCCCATGGTTCTGGCTTTCCTCTTCCTGCAAAGGTACTGGGTAGGAGGATTGACGGCTGGATCAGTCAAATCATGATCCAAGGAAGGACTTGGTATTCAGACTATATGTTCTTGTTGAGATAAACTGAAAATAAAAATATTGTCGCATATTCCGGATTCGCATGATTCCACAATGTGGAGTTGTGCGGATTCGGAATATGTGTAACTGCCGATTGGTAAGGGGCTCTATTGACATCCAGAGTAACTATCAAGGATGTAGCCAGGCATTCTGGTGTTTCCATTAAAACAGTGTCCAACGTCATCAATGGCACTGGCAGCATGCGTGATTCCACCAGGAAACGTGTGCAGGAGTCCATTCGTGAACTTGGATATATGGTCAATGTATCGGCCCGTTCATTGAAAACAGGCGCCACTAAACTGATAGGTTTGGCAATTTTCGATTTTTCACAGCCATTTGCCCCTTACTTGGCAGATAAAGTCATAGACATATCGCGAAAACATGGATATGGAACAGTAATCAGCACTTACGGATCGGATGGATCAGGTCTGCCTGTCGTCATGGATGAAATCACCAAACTATCAGCAGATGGGTGGCTGCTTTTTTCAGATCAACCTTTAAAAAACAAGGGCATCATCCTCGATCAGCCATATCCGATCGTTCTGGCAGGTGATTACGAATCCTATGATCGGGTTGACTGGGTGACCATGCCTAATACGAGAGCCATTCGGTATGTCACAGGCAGACTGCTCGATATGGGATGCCGTCATATAGCCGTATTTGGCGCACCGGAAAAACCAAAGACACGCAATGAATATATGTGTGCCACTGAAGGGATGCAGGAGCTGCGGATAAGAGGCTATATCGAGGCCTTCGAAGAGCGAGGACTATCCGTAGATTGGCGGATGCTTCTACCCAAGGATTGGATGGAAGGAGTCAGTGGCGTACAAGCTGTGACGCAAATGTTGTCCAAAGGAATACGCCCGGATGCAATCATCTGTCTGACGGATGCCATGGCTCTGGGCACATTGCATGGCTTGCAGAACGAGGGAATACGCATTCCTGAAGACGTCCAGGTTGTGGGTTTCGATGATGTACCTGAGTCGTCCTACTCGACTCCATCGCTAACCACCATAGATCCAAGCCTGAATGACTACGTTGAGCATGCAATTGATATGTTGATTGAGCGCATCAATGGGTACAAGGGCAAGCCGAGGACCTTTGTGACTGATTTTCAGCTCGTAGAGCGTGATTCAACCCTGACTTTTCCAAAAGACAAAAGACTGTAGCAGCAACTCCAACAAGTCAAGCCGAGGCGGCTGAATCCTTCGATGTAACTCGAATAATTCTCAGAAACGAAATTATCTGTTGAAGCAGCTTCTGGTGAGTTCGGTTTGAGCCTGATCTTCTATCCAGCTGGCTGATCTTAGATTTTCAATTCTTTTTGGTAGTCTAGCAGAAGTTTCTTTTTTGCATATCTACGCTAGATGCGGTAAAAGTAAAGGTATATCTGCATTCAATATCGATTAACGTGGCCGTATGCACCTTGTCTGAAAGGATTTACGGTTTACATAATACAAGATCAGTCAGCACTTTTAATAAGTCATTTTCCACCAAACTTGGCATTTTTGCATGAGTAATTGTCTTTTGGTTTCTTGACAGACGTGCTGTGGACGACTGCATGTTCGACCACATGTCCCTGCTCGATTCCTGAGGTTTCAGCATCTAGTCCATCATGATGGTGGAGGCCCAATCCGGGTATCCACGATGACGGAATGAAGGTGCGACTATGGCCTGTGCGCGTGACCATAAGAACAAGGGCAGAAGGCGCGTTACCGGCCGGATGCCCATCATGCCTTCCGGCTGTCGGCCCCCTTGGTTTCCGAGGACACTGCTGGTGTTGACGCTGGCGCTGGTCCTGTCGGCTGCAGGGCCTACAGCAACCGTCACGGCTCAGCCTGCGCCGACCCTGCCTTCGGCTGCAGCCCCGGCGCAGAACGGTCAAGTTACCCCAACAACCGCAGCCTGCCGCCGGGGCTGGCTGTGGCCTCTTGAACCTCTCCCGAAAGATAAGGCCGCCCCGCAGGTAATGCGCCTCTACGATCCTCCGGATCGTCCATGGCTGAGCGGTCATCGTGGGATAGATCTGACAACGAAGCAAGGCAGACGAATCCGTGCTCCGGCAGACGGCATCATCGCTTACGCAGGTTCCGTAGCAGGCAAGGACGTGGTCTCCATTCGTCACGGCAACCTGACCTCCACTTATGAGCCCGCTCAGAGCTCTTTGCCGACGGGAACCCGGCTGCAAGCCGGCACAGTCTGGGGAAAGGTAGAAGGGATTTCCGACCACTGTGCTCAGGAGTGTCTGCACTGGGGACTGAAAGACGATCAAGGCCGTTATCTGGATCCCGGCGCCAGGGTCGGATGGCATCGCATTCGTCTCAAGCCTGTGTAGGAATGTGGTTTTGCTTGCAGGACTCGCGCGTTTGCAAGCCGGGTATATCGCCAGCCTGGGGAAGCGGTTAGAATCGTTAAGCATAACGCCGTTTCAGCAGGGAGTGGTCATGCAGAACATGCAGCAAGAATTCACGCGTCCGCTTGAGGAGCCGATAGATGCTGATGCCAGCGTCTTTTCCCTGCTTGAGGACAGGGTTGAACGCCTGGGGGACGATCCTTTGATCGAATACCGGAGCGGACGTGAGTGGAGCACCATCACTGCCCGTGAGTTCCGGGACCGCGTTGTCGCGCTGGCCAAAGGGCTTATGGCCCGGGGCATAGGCCAAGGGGACTCGGTGGCCATCGTCTCGCACACCCGATGGGAGTGGACTGCCCTGGACATGGCTATCCTGTCCATCGGAGCGGTGACGGTGCCGGTCTACGAGACTGACTCTCCCGATCAGATTCGGCGCATCTTCAACGACTCTCATGTGGGTATGGCCTTTTTGGAGGATGACGACATGAGGGCCCGTGTGGACGCTGTCCGGTCCCACTGTGCCTATCTGAACGACCTGTATGTGATTACCAGAGGAGCGCTGACCACTCTAACCGCCTACGGACAGGCGGTGGACCAGGCGGACTTCCAAGCCCGAGCCGACTCGGTGCAAGGCTCCGACCTGGCCACTATTGTCTACACTTCAGGCTCTACGGGCAAGCCCAAGGGCATAGAGCTCAGTCATAGCAACATTGTCTTCACCGTCCGTTCGGGTGCTCAGGCGGTACCTGACATCTGCTTGGGTGAGGGTAGACGGCTTCTGCTCTGCCTGCCTCTGGCACACGCTTTCGCCCGCTGCTTGCAGTTCTTCGCCATTGCCACGGATCTCACCCTGGGGCTTACGGGGTCCATCCGCAATCTGCTGCAGGACATGCAGACCTTCAAGCCCACTTTCATTTTGGCTGTGCCGCGAATCTTTGAGAAGATCTACAACGCCGCCTCCCAGCGAGCAGGAACAGGCGCCATGGGCAGGATTTTCCTGGATGCCGCAGGAGTGGCCAGGCAGTGGTCCCGTCATCAGCAGAACGGCACCCGCGTTCCCATGTCGTTGAAGACCAAGCACCTCATGTATACGGGCACCGTCTACGATCCCATCCTGGAGGCATTGGGCGGCCGAGTCAAGTATGCCATTTCGGGCGGAGCTCCACTGGAGAGGGACATTGCTGACTTCTTCAACGGCATAGGCCTGCCCCTGCTGGAGGGCTACGGCATGACCGAAACCATGGGTCCTGTGACGGTCAACCCCACCAAGGACTACCGGCTGGGAACCATCGGCCTTCCCATGCCTGGCATCACTGTGGGTATCGACCAGGAGGGCCAGCTCTGCGTCAAAGGCCCCGACGTGTGCATGGGTTACCACAACCATCCAGAAATCACCACCAGGCAGATTCGCGACGGCTGGCTCCTGACTGGCGATCTGGGCAGTCTGGACGAGGACGGGTTCGTTCGGCTGACTGGCCGACGTAAGGAAATCATCATTACTGCTGGAGGCAAGAACATTTCGCCGATGCTTCTGGAGACGGCTGTTGAACGTTCGCCCATCATTAGCCACTGCATGGTCATCGGAGACCGCAGGCCATTCATTTCGGCCCTGATCACTCTCAATTCCGAGGAAGTCGACCGCTGGCTGCGGGACCAGGGCGCTGAGCCCCTGAAAGAGGCCGCTGCAGCTGGGGAGAACCCCATCATCCGCACCGAGGTCGACCGTGCAGTGGACGCGGCCAATGCCCAGGTATCCCGGGCCGAGGGCATCCGCCGCTATCTGATTCTGGACCAGGACTTCACTCGTGAAAACGGTCTGCTGACCGCGTCATACAAGCCCCGCCGCCAGGAGGTTCTCAAGCGGTATGAGGATCGGATCGAGCAGGAGATCTATGCTCAAAGACCAGCATCAGCAGGTTTGATGTAGCCGGTATCAATCAGCGTCGCCTTGAGGTTGGAGGCCGAAACCGCAACCAAGGGTCTTGACAGACGACGCACTTGTTTGCCGTCCTGGTTGACGGTCTGGATTGTATCCATGGCTGGCACCTTGCCCTGGCTGTTGAGACTGACACAGGCCTTGGCAATATCAGCCGCAAGCCCCAGTCTGTCCTCCAGCCCGGTCATCCACTGCTGTCCGTCCACGATTTGGGGAATGTTGTCCACGTAGGCGCCATATCCGCTGATGATGGGCCAGGCGGTGTGGTCGTCGGAGGACGTGGATTCTTGGGTCTTGCCCGTGGCTTGTGAAGAATCCGTTTGCGATCCCGTCGAATTCTGGTTTGCAGGGCTGTGGGCGGGTTTGGGCACGCGCTGACGGTGCAGATCCTGACGGCCGGCCATGGATCCCACGATGCCGGATATGGAGATCTCCGGGTTGACGTCCGCCGACGAACCGCGATATCCCAAATCCCTGAGCTCAGAGACCACTCCGGAAACGATGAAGTCGTTCATGGCCAGAATGCCGTCTACCTCGGTGTGAGATTTAGCGCCGTCGTTCATGGATAGGCGGGATGCCAGTTCTTTGCCTGTAGCCGAGGCATCCTTGCCTGGATCGAAGGCGACAGCCTGCCAGTCCTGCTCGGTACTGTCGGCCTGCAGGCGTCCCGAGGGACTGTCCGCCCGTCCATCCTTGAAATATGGCCCTAGCACCTGCCAGATTCCGGCGAAGGCCTGGGCGGGGAAGGAATTCTGATCCTCTTGTTGGCCCTGCTCAGCCCGGCTGGCTTCAGCACCTTTGTCAGCAGAGGATGCATCGGCCGGGCGGTTCGGCAACAGAATCTCGATGCGGCAGGGGTTGTCCTTGCTGGCCTTGTCCAGCTCCAGCTTGCTGGCCAGTTTCTCCGCCTGCATCTGACCAATGGCCCGTGCGTCAGACAACTGTACGAACAGATCCGGTTGAATGCCCGGCACTTGGTTGGCCATTAGCACCACATGCATGCCCGCTCCAGCAGCCAGACGCAGAGACGAGACCAGACGTGAGCGTGCCTTGTCTTTGGCATCGGCATCCAGTGACTTGCTGATATAGTCGCCATACTGGCGGGTAATGGAGTCTGGCGAGGTCATGGGTGCCACCACCAGTGTGGTCGGCTCTGAGCTCTTTCCGGCCTTGCGCTCCGAAAGACGGTTGACCACGTAATCCTGCAGTTCCTTGCTTTGATCCTCAAGATTCCCACTGGTGTAGGCATCGATGCGCTTGCTGGAAAGATGCTCCTTGGACAGTGCCGCCTTGAGCTCAGGAATCAGAGCGGCCCACTTATTGATGGGCGTGTGCTGGGAAAGGGTGATGCCGTCAGAGGGGGTGAAAATGGCCACCGTACCGGGTACTTCGGCAGCGGCAGTAGGAGTAGCCAGGCTCTGCGGGGCGCTCGGGGACTGTTCCCCCTTGCCTAGGGCCGGACCGCAAGCACCAGTCGATGCCACTATGACCAGGCATGCCAGCAGGGCCAGCAAGCCGGACAAATGCCGTGCAAAGCCGGTCTTCTTCACATTCGCTCCTTAGTCCCGACAGAGCCCGACTATGGCCGGGTCCCGAGCAACCATTCTATGGGCTCTCGGACAGGAGCGCATGAAGCGTCGATGATTTTGCGCCCACGGTTCTCGTCAAGGAGCAGATGGTCAAGACTGATCCGAGCGATTTAACTGCATACAGTGGAGAAAGCAGACGGCGCTTTGTCCGCTCGGCTGGTCTGCCGACCTGCTAGTCCGCCACAGCTGAAGCCATACGTTCGGCAAGGGCATGGTTCAGGGCATCCATGAAGTCCTCGGTGTCCAGCCAAGGCTGATCAGGACCGACCAGGCTGGCCAGGTCCTTGGTCATGCGGCCGGAGCGCACAGTATCGATAACTACAGATTCCAGAGTTTGAGCAAACCAAGCTACCTTGGGCGTATCATCCAGTCGAGCCCGTTGCTTGAGACCGCCGGTCCAGGCGAAAATGGATGCGATCGGGTTGGTGGAGGTGGTTTCGCCCTTGAGCCAGCGCCGGTAATGCCTGGTCACGGTCCCATGGGCAGCCTCGGCTTCTACAGTTTGCCCGTCGGCCGTCATCAGCATGGAGGTCATAAGGCCAAGAGACCCGAACCCTTGAGCTATTGCATCGGACTGGACATCGCCATCGTAATTCTTGCAGGCCCAGACGTATCCGCCCGGCCACTTGAGCGAGGAGGCCACCATGTCGTCGATCAGCCGATGCTGATAGGTCAGTCCTTCTTCCTCGAACCGACTCTGGTATTCCTGCTCGTAGACTTGTGCGAAAATATCCTTGAACCGACCGTCATAGGCCTTGAGGATGGTGTTCTTGGTGCTCAGGTAGACCGGATAGTGCCTTTGCAAGGCATAGTTGAAGCAGGAGCGCGCGAAGTCCCGGATGGAATCATCAAGGTTGAACTGCACTTGAGCCACGCCCGGACCTGGGTAGATGGTCACCTGTCGGTTCACCGGGTCGCTCCCGTCATCAGGAGTGAACACGACGCTTAGCTTTCCCGGCCCGGGAACGGTGAAATCAGTCGCCTGGTACTGGTCGCCAAAGGCATGGCGGGCCACCACAATGGGTTTGGTCCATCCGGGAACCAGCCGGGGAATGTTGTCGATGACGATGGGCTCGCGGAAGATGGTTCCGCCAAGGATGTTGCGGATGGTGCCGTTGGGCGACTTCCACATGCGCTTGAGACCGAATTCCTTTACGCGGGCCTCGTCCGGGGTAATGGTGGCGCACTTGACTCCCACGTGCTCGCGCTGAATGGCCTGAGCCGCCTGCACGGTGACCTTGTCGTCGGTGGCATCCCTGTTGCGGATGCCCAGGTCATAATAATCCAGCTCCACGTCTAGATAGGGCAGAATCAGCCGTTCCTTGATCATTTTCCAGATGACCCGGGTCATCTCGTCACCGTCGAGCTCGACGAT